>CAYZRQ010000048.1:1341-4986 GCA_964480895.1 uncultured Gammaproteobacteria bacterium
CCCGCAGATTACGCTCGCGAGCAAGGAAACCGGACAAGCGCTGTCAGAAAAGATACAAGCGATTTCGCTGCGCGAAAAAGAAGACGAAACTTCGCGTGCCGGAGCAAAACTCGGCGTGGAAACCATCAACCTCAAAGGCTTCCCCATCAGCCCCGACGCGCTGACACTCATTCCCGAAGATCGTGCCCGCGAGCTTGGCGCCGTCTGCTTTCTATTCACCGGCCCCGAATTGCGCCTCGGCGCACTCCACCCCGAAGACCCCAAAATCAAAGAACTCGCTTTCGAACTTGAAGAACGCCACAAAACGCACGCCATCATCTACATCGTGAGCACGGAGAGCTTTGGACAGGCGCTCAAGCTCTACGCAGCCTTGCCCAAAATCAAGCCTTCGGTGAAAGGCGTGCAGATCACCGAGGAAGAGCTCCAAAAATACGCGGAGCAGATGAGCGATTTCGCCTCAATCGCATCGATCCTCAAACGCGCGAACGTCACTGACGTCATCGCGGTCGTCATCGCCGCCGCGCTCAAACTCGGCTCGTCTGATGTTCATATCGAAGCCGAAGAAATGGGTATCGTTGTGCGATTCCGCGTCGATGGCATTCTCCAAGAAGTTACCAAACTCGAACGCGACCAGTGGAAAAAAATGATCAACCGCATCAAGCTCATCGCCGGCCTCAAAATGAATGTCATCGACCAGGCGCAAGACGGCCGTTTCACGATTTTTGAGCACAAAGGCCAAGTCGATGTGCGTTTGTCAACGATTCCGACGGCGTACGGCGAGTCGGTGGTCATGCGTCTCTTAAACCCGGAATCCATCGCGCTCGATTTCGAGGAACTCGGCTTCCGCCCTGCCGCGCTTGCCAAACTCACGAAGGAAATCGACAAGCCGAACGGCATGATCGTCACCACCGGTCCCACGGGAAGCGGTAAAACGACAACGCTCTACGCCATTCTCAAACGTCTGAACACCAAGGACGTAAAAATCATCACGCTCGAGGATCCTATCGAGTACAAAGTCGAAGGCTTGAACCAAAGCCAAATCGATGCAAGCAAAGACTACACATTTGCCAAAGGACTGCGTTCCATCCTCCGCCAAGACCCCGACATCGTCATGGTCGGTGAAATCCGCGACCTCGAAACAGCGGAAATCGCCATTCAAGCGTCGCTCACCGGCCACCTCCTTTTGTCGACGATCCACACGAACGATGCCGCCGGCGCGGTGCCGCGCTTTATGTCGATGGGCGTTAAGCCGTTCCTGTTGGCGCCGGCCATCAACGCCATCATGGGTCAGCGGCTCTTGCGCAAGCCCTGCAGCGCGTGCAAAACGTCCGCAACGCCCGACGCCGAGACGCTTGCCGCAGTCAAAGCCCAACTCGCCGGTATTCCCGAAACGTCGGGTGAAACGCGGCCGGACGCCGCCGCTCTGACATTTTTCGCCCCGGGCGCGTGCGACGAATGCAACAACACGGGCTACAAAGGCCGCGTCGGCGCGTACGAAATTCTCGTCAAAGATGCCGAGATTGAAAAAGCCATTCTCGGCGGCGTCATTTCCGAATACGACATTCGCGCCATGGCGCAAAAGCAAGGCATGGTAACCATGACGCAGGATGGGCTCCTCAAAGCCGCGGAAGGCTTGACGTCGGTTGACGAAGTCAAGCGCGTTGTCGGTCTCTAACCTATGCCAAAAGATTTTAGCAAACTTCTCTCGGCAGTCGGGCTCTTGCCGAGCGAGTCAAAAATCTACCTCGCCGGGCTCGAACTCGGGCCAAGCACGGCGCAGAACATCGCCGCAAAGGCGAAAATTTCACGCACCGCCGCCTACGAGGCCATCGACATGCTCCGCAAACGCGGGCTCATGGCCGATTCCACCGTTGGGAAACGGCGGCTGTTTACGGCCGAGGATCCCGATCGCATCGTGTCGTATCTCAAAGGCGAACAAGAACGGTTCACGGCAACGCTCGGCGACCTCGAGCGCTCTATAGACTCGTTGCGACTCCTTTCGGGTGGTATTCGTCCCACGGTGCGCGTCTTCGAGGGCGAAGAAGCGCTCTACGCGTATTTCGATCATGTCGCCTCGGTCGGGCCGTCGGAATGGCTCGAGATTTCAAACCTCGACGACGTCTACGCGCACATCGACGAACGCACGCTCGTTGCGGCGCGCCGAGCTTTGCAAAAAGTAAAACCGAAAAATTTTAAACTGTTACACCGTGGCACGTTGCGCAACCCGCGTCCGGGCGTTGAATTTTGCGAACTTGACGAAGCTTGGGGCGACTTCCACGGCAATATCGCCATTTACGACGAGCACATCGCGCTCGTTACCTACGTCGGCAAGGTGGTCGCCGTCATTTTGGAAAGCCCTGCACTTGCGGAAACCATGCGCCTCATGTTCTCGCTTGCATGGCGAACGTGTAAAGCCAAATAAAAACGGCGCGCCTCCCTCTTGCGAGAGCGACGCGCCCGGCTTCGTTACCCGATGCCCATGGTTCACCTCCGGTGATCGACGCCCTCACTGGGGAGCGCGTCGGCGAATGAGACCCGCGCGACCAACGTCGCGCACAGCAAATGCTCCGCCAACATGCGTACTCCTATCGCCGGTCTTTCCGGCCTTTTCGTGTGACTCGATCACCGGTGAAATTCGACGCTGGTACCAGGGTTAGCCCATGCCCATCGTTTTTTCCTCCGGTTTGTCGTGCTCCCTCCGGGGTTCCGGAAGCCAAGCATGACGAAACATCATAGCAAGCCGCCACGAGGTTGTCAATCTCTACTGCTTGAGGACCTGTATGTCGTCCTACGCCTTCTTGGCATATTTTTGGCTTGTTTTTAAGCATTTTCTGATAAAAATTGATGTATCGTCCTGTAGATACTTGACAGATTATGCTTCCTGTGATAATGTGTTCCGTTCGCTGATCACCGCATCTCACTTACCCAAAGATGCATCTTCCCTTCCGTCGGCTGTGGGGGACAGTCGGTGGAAGGGAGGACGATAAGCGCGATCACGGGACGTCACCCACTCCTGATCGGTCACCCGACACATTCGCGTGCAAACGTGGGTGCAGAAGGTGACGATACATGCCAAACGGGGGCAAAAAGCCAGGCATGTTGCCGTTGCGGTCACCACGTCGAGAGGCGGAAACCGGACGGCCTTGGGAGACCCTCTTCGGTGAGCCACATCGAGTCCTACGGGACAAAGGGGAGGTATACCCTTGGCAAGACAGGAAGGAGAACCCACGCGGCGGCGTGGAGTGAGGCAAGCACATTGGAACGTAGCCTCCGTAAACTCCAAATCCTTGCGGGCGCCGGGCCCAAAAGCAATGCCGGCTAGTCGTCGCCCTTCGGGGAGAACCACGCGTCCAATCGGCGTGGTGACGATGAGAAAACAGCACGCCGTCCATACAGGACCCGCACCGGTAAGGCAGAACCGGACGCTTGCATACCGTGCCACGGACGCTGTGGTTGTATGCAAACTCTCGTGAGGATCGTTGACGCTTCGGCGCTCGATCCTCACCACCCTCCTTCCCACCTCATCAAGGCGAGAAGAAGGGTGACAACCACCAACGCGTATGGGAGGATCCTGCACCTCCCCGCATGGTTCACGACGAGCCCGCAGGAGCTCGCCGCGTCCGCACCGGTTGTGCGGAACTCGAC
>CAYZRQ010000049.1:0-4936 GCA_964480895.1 uncultured Gammaproteobacteria bacterium
CAGCCGTTCTTTGGCGTCGGGCTCGTCCTCTTTGAGGAGCGCCTGACGTTCGATTTGGAGCCGCATCTCTTCGCGCTTCATGCGGTCGAGATCCTCGGGCATCGAATCGATTTGGAGCCGCAGTCCGGCCGCGGACTCGTCGATAAGATCAACCGCTTTGTCGGGCAGTTGGCGTTCGGTTATGTAACGCGCCGACAATTCGACGGCCGCGACAATGGCGTTGTCACTGATGCGAACGCCGTGATGAATTTCGTAGCGCTCTTTAATGCCGCGCAAAATGGCGATAGCATCGTCGATCGACGGCTCGTCAACCATGATCGGCTGGAAGCGGCGTTCGAGCGCCTGATCTTTTTCAATGTGCCGTTGATATTCTTTCGTGGTCGTTGCGCCGACAACGCGAAGCTCGCCGCGCGCGAGCGCCGGCTTGAGGAGATTGCCCGCATCCATTGGCGATTCGTCGCCTTTGCCGGCACCGACAAGCATGTGGAGTTCGTCGACGAAAAGAATGTACTTGCCATCGGCTGACTGCACTTCTTTGATGACGGCCTTGAGCCGTTCTTCGAACTCGCCACGAAATTTTGTTCCCGCAACAAGCGCACCGAGGTCGAGCGAAATGACTTCTTTGCTTTTGAGCGTTTCAGGGACGTCGCCTGCGACGATACGCTGCGCAAGGCCTTCGACGATCGACGTTTTGCCGACGCCGGCTTCACCGATGAGAACGGGATTATTTTTTGTTCGGCGCGAAAGAACTTGGATGACGCGGCGGATTTCCTCGTCGCGTCCAATGACCGGATCGAGTTTGCCATGGCGTGCATACTCGGTAAGGTTCAGACCGTATTTTTCGATTGCTTGATACGTTGTTTCGGGTTCGGGACTGTCGACGCGCTGCGAGCCGCGTAGGTCCTTGAGCGCCGTGAGCACAGCGTCCTCAACAGCATGATGTTCGCGCATGAGTTCGCCAATGTGGCGGTCGGTCATGAGGCCGAGAAGCAAATGTTCCGTCGAAATATATTCGTCGCCAAAATGCTTGGCTCGCGCCGCGGATTGCTGCAGCACGTTCGCGAGCTGCGGCGTGAGGACGATCTGGCCGACGCTCCCGCGCTCGAGCCGCGCCTGTCGGGGAAGGGTGTCGAGGATGCGATCGATATCGCCGCGCAAGGACGGCAGGCTGACGTCGAGTTTTTTGAGAATGGTCGTCACAAAACCGTCTTCCTGGCCGACGAGTGCGGCCAGGAGATGGACGGGTTCCACGCCCGGCTGACCGTTTTCGGTGGCAAGAAATTGTGCGTGTTGGATAGCTTCCTGGGACTTGCTGGTGAAGTTGTTGGGAATCATAACCGCAATGGTTTAGCAATCACCATTATAGAGTGCCAATATTGGCTGTCAAATACGCTTGTCTTGGCAGGCCGCGGGCGGTATGCTTGTGTCCACTATGGCGATCGGCTTGCGTGCCGTTTTGGTTACGATATTTGTCTTGATTGTTCACGCCTTTGCGATTCTCAACGACGTGTATACGACGATCCCTTGGTTTGATGCCATGATGCATCTTGCCGGCGGGTTTGCGATGGGTTTGGTTGCTGTTGCGCTGTGGAAGGCGCTCGTGCTCCGCGCGCACATCGAGGGGCGCGGCCGTCTTGCGTCTTTCGCTCCGATGGCCGTGCAGTTCATGGTTGTTCTCGGATTCGTCGCCATGATCGGTATCGGTTGGGAATGGTTCGAGTTCGTACTCGATCACACGCTTTCGCGCTTCATCGACAATTACGGATGGGCGCAAGCGAGCGTTCAAGACACGATGGCCGACTTTTTCTGCGATCTCGTGGGTGGTTTTGCCGCGTTTGTGCTCGCGAAGGTTGCGCGATGGCTATGACGTTTCCTTCACGCGAAATTTGGGGCGTACGTTTGCATGACGTAACGCCGGGCGAGCTATGCGCATGGATTGACACAGCGCTTGGTGGCGATCGAGTTCGATGCATCGTGACGCCGAATCCCGAGTTTCTTTTGGCCGCGCGTCGCTCGAGTGAATACCGTGATGTGTTGAATCGTGCCGATCTCGCGTTGCCCGATGGCGTTGGCGTGACGTTCGCCGCGTTGGCGCTTGGGGAAGAGCTTCGTCATCGCCATGCCGGCGTTGACGTATTGGAATTGTTAGCGGAGCACGCGGCTATGGCGAAAGCATCGCTCGTCTTGCTTGGCGGCAGCCATCCTTTTTTGGAGCGCGCAAGACAGTATTTTGCGACGCAATATCCAGGGATATCTTGCACGGCAATCAACCCGGGTATTGTTGACACAACAAACCAGCATATCGTCTCGCAAAACGTTCTGCACCAATTAACGGTTGCCGATGCAAAAATCATTGCCGTTGCGCTTGGGCAGGGCAGGGGATCCTCTCATGGCAAGCAGGAGCGCTATATAAACGAACTTGCCGCAGCCTTTCCGACCGCACGCATTCTCATTGGCGTTGGCGGCGCGATTGATTATTTCGGTTCGGCCGTAAGCCGCGCGCCAAAGCTGTGGCGCACATACGGCTTTGAGTGGCTTTGGCGTTTGGGCGCGGAGCCGTGGCGCGCAAAGCGCGTCGTGCGTGCGGTCGTTGTCTTTCCATTGCGCATCGCTTGGGATACACTCGTTAGCGGTCAATTCATTCCCGCTTGCAGGCGCGTCGCACGCGGCCTGCTCGCTCATTTTCGTGGTTAAACGTATGTCCGTACGCACTCGACTCGCTCCGTCGCCGACGGGGTTCATGCACATCGGTACGCTCCGTACCGCGCTCTGGGACTATTTTCTTGCACGAAAAAATGGCGGAAAGTTTATTATCCGTATCGAAGACACTGACCAGGATCGTTTTGTTGAAGGCGCGTTCGAGAGCTTGCTTGGAACGCTTAAAAAATTTGGCATTGATTACGACGAAGGTCCGGTCATCGCTCTTGACGGCACCGTTGTTGAACACGGCGATTGCGGGCCGTACATCCAGTCACAGCGGCTCGACATCTATCGGCGTTACGCCGACGAGCTTGTAGCAAAGGGCGTTGCATACCGATGTTTTTGTACGCAAGAGCAGCTTGATGAGATGCGCTCTGCGCAATCGGCTGCCAAGCAAACACCCAAGTACGACCGCCGGTGCCTCAAGCTCGGCGCGCAGGAGGTTGCGCGGCGTGCGCAAAGCGGTGAGCCGCACGTGATCCGCATGAAAATTCCGGAGGGAACGTCGGAATTTATTGATGCCATCCGCGGCCACATTTCGTTTAACAACGCCGACGTTGACGATCAAATCATCATCAAGTCGAACGGCTTTGCGTCGTATCATCTGGCCGTTGTTGTCGACGACCACCTCATGAACATTTCACATGTGCTTCGCGGCGAAGAATGGATTTCATCAACGCCAAAACAGATTATTCTCCACGGCATGCTTGGTTGGTCGATGCCCGTGTATGCGCACGTACCGCTGCTCCTCAATCCGGACAAAACAAAACTCTCGAAGCGTAAGGGCGACGTCGCTGTGGAAAGCTATCTCGCCAAGGGCTATTTGCCGCAAACGCTGCTCAACTTTATCGCGACGCTCGGGTACAATCCGACGGCTGACCGTGAAATCTACACGCTTGAGGAGTTAATCCACGCATTCGACCTCGCAAAGGTCAATAAGAGCGGCGCCGTGCTCAACGTCGACAAACTCGACTGGATGAATCAGCAATACATCTCACGTCTTTCGGAGGACGAAATGCTTGCAGCGGCGAAGCCCTTTGTGGACGATATCGACGAAAACGAGATTGTGCAGCGCGCGGTACTTGTTGAACGCGCCAGGGTGAGCCGCCTCGACGAGCTGCCCGCGCACGTGGCGCCGTATCGCGCGGAGCCCGCGTACGACCCGTCGATTCTCATTTGGAAAAAATCCGATAAAAACGACGCCATGGCACAGCTTGCCGCGGTTCATGCGTGGCTTGCGGCCGCTTCCGACGACGTGTTCGGGGACGTCCCGCTTATCGAAGCGAAGCTCAAGGAGTATATTGCGAGTGAAAGCCTGCAGAACGGCAACGTCTTGTGGCCGTTGCGTGTTGCGCTTTCCGGGCTTGAAAAGTCATCGAGTCCATTCGAGTTACTGTGGGCACTTGGTAAGAGCGAGGCGCTTGCGCGTATCGACCGCGCCCGAGCGTTTCTCGCGTAATCGACAGGGGAGGACATGAAGCGTATTGGATTCATTGCGATGCTCGTGATGCTGACGGCTGCCCAAAGCGGCGTGCCGACGGTATTGGCGTCGCCTACCGATTCGCCTGCCGACATCAAGGCCATCCAGGAGCAGATCGTTGAGCGTAAGGCGGAGATCGAACGCATCAACGCAAAACTTGAGGAGTATCGTAAAAAAATTACCGAGTACTCGCGAAAGTCCGCATCGCTCGTGAACGACGTCGCGCTCATTGAAAACGAACTCGCGATGGCCGAGCTCGACATCGTTGCCGCGCAAAACGAAATCGATGCCGAAAATCTCGAGCTGCATATCGTCGAACAGCGCGTCGATGATGCTACGCACGACATCAGCGAACAGCAGCAGATCCTCGCAACGCTCATTTTTGAACTGCACAAACAGGACGCCAAGGGGCTTATTGACGTCATTTTTGGCGCGGAAACATTCGGTGACGTTTTTGCCGCTGCCGCGCAGCTCGAAAGTCTCAATGAACGGATGCGCACGTCGCTTGGTTCAACCAAAGCGATGAAAACCGATTTGCTGGCGCAGCAATCCGAGCATGAGGAACGCGTTACCGAGCTCGCGGCGCTTGAAGACGAACTCGAGCAAAAAGTTACCGGTCTTGACGTGAAGAGGGGAGCGAAGGAGTCTCTCATGGCCGAAACGCAGGAATCGGAGAGCGAGTACCGCGTGCTCATGAGCGAATTGCGCCAGGAGCAGCAAAACATCACCAACGAAATCTCGGGGCTTCAAGGCGAG
>CAYZRQ010000050.1:0-4934 GCA_964480895.1 uncultured Gammaproteobacteria bacterium
CCCGCCTCGCCACGTTCGCTCTCCTCCTCGCTGCCCTCGTCACCACCGGCGCCGGCTGCGGCAGCGATCCCACGGCAACGAGCGGGACCGTCGAGCTCGCTGTATGGCGCGTGTTTGACGACGAGGACGCATTCGATGCGATCGTTGAGGCATACCGTGTTCTTCACCCCAACGTCAGAATCGACTACAAAAAGCTACGATTCGATGAGTACAAAGACGAAGTGATCCGCGCGATCGCCGCGGGCGAAGGCCCGGACATCGTATCGGTGCACAACACGTGGATGGGCGAATTCCAGGATTTTCTTGCGCCGATGCCGGACTCGGTCACCGTGTCACACTCGGAAACGCGCGGAACGCTCCGCAAAGAAACGGTCATGGTGACGGAAGAAGAACAAACGATGAGCATGAAAACGCTCAAACAGAACTTCGTCGGCACGGTCGCCGAGGACGTCGTCCTCTCCTACCAGCCCGATCCGAAAATCGATCCTTCCGACGAAATCTTCGGCCTGCCGCTTGCCGTTGACACCTTGGCGCTCTACTACAACGAGGATCTCTTGGCCGCCGCGGGCATTGCGGAGCCGCCGGCAACGTGGGAAGCGTTCCAAACGGCGGTGCGCGCGCTCACGACCTATGACGCCGCCGGCAACATCAGCCAATCAGCAGCAGCGCTCGGCACAAGCGGGAACGTGGAGCGCGGCGTTGACCTCGTTTCCGTTCTCATGATGCAAAGCGGCGCCACGATGCTCGACGAACGCGGCCGCGTGTCGTTCGACGATGTCCCCGTGGGAAGCGAAGGCTTCCCTGCACTTGAGGCGGTCGAGTTCTATACTGATTTTGCCGATCCCACCAAAGACGTTTACACGTGGAACGCCGATTTTCCGAACTCCTTTGACGCGTTCGTTAACGGCCAAACAGCGATGTTCTTCGGCTACAGCTACCACTTGCCGCTTGTGCGCACCGCCGCGCCAAAACTCAACTTTGCGGTCGCGCCGTTGCCGCAGATTTCAAGCGACGCCAGTCTCCAGCAGGCGAACTACGGAAATTACTGGATAGAGGCCGTTGCTAAAAGCTCAAAAAACATCGATTACGCCTGGAACTTCATTCTCTTCGCCGCCGATGCAAGCCACGTCACGAGCTATCTTGACGAGGCGAACAAGCCAGCAGCGTTGCGCTCGCTCATCACCACGCAAATCAACGACGAAGACGTGGGCGTCTTTGCCGAGCAGCTCTTAACGGCAAAAAGCTGGTATCGTGGCACCGATGTCGACGCTGCGGAAGAAGCGCTGGGCGACCTCATCGACGCTATCCTTGCAGATCCTGAAGAGCCGGAAGACGCGGTCGATCGTGCCGCATCGATCATCCGCCAAACGTATTAAGCCAACGACCGCCGTGCTATACTGCAAACAATGTATGGCACGGTTTTCGTTTGCCGCGCGGCTTGCGCTTGTCGGGGCGGTCGTCATGGGGCTCGGCGCGTTTGCGCCCGCCCGTGTGTTTGCTGCGGAGAACTCAAGCATGGCCGAAATCGAAGAGGTCGGCATTATTTTCGCCGGTATTTGCACCGATGCACCGCCCGAGGATGGTGGTGCCGATTCCTGTGCATGCCGCGCTACCGGCGATTGCACGCTCGACCACATCCTCCAGCTTTTCGTTAATCTTGCGAATTTCACGCTTGGGATAAGCGGCTCCGTCCTCTTGTTCGTATTCACCTACGGCGGATTCAAGTGGCTCATGTCGCGCGGCGATGCAAAGTGGGTGGAGGCCGGCAAGGCAGCGATGACCGGCGGCATTGTTGGGATCGTCATTATTTTCGGCGCGTACGTCGCCATTAACGTCATCGTCTCGGGTCTGAAAACCGGCGCCGTAGGAAGCGGTACACTCGAGAGCACGCTCGAAACCGCGCCCGAGGGCGGCGACGCGGCAGACGTGGGCGATGCGCCTTTTTCTACATCGGAATAATATGCGGAACATCCTCCTTACGATCTCCGTCTTTGCACTCGCCTGGGCTCCGGCCATCGCGAACGCCGTTGAACTCCCGAATCCGCTCGGCGAAGAAAGCGTTCCTAAACTCATTGGGCGCATTATCAGCGCCGCGCTCTCGGTCGTTGGCTCGCTTGCGCTTCTCATGTTTGTGTACGGCGGCTTTCTGTGGCTTGCCTCGCGTGGCGACCCGAAGCTGATCGAAAAGGGCAAGAATACAATTATGTGGGCGACATTCGGACTTGCAATTATTTTTGGCGCCTACGTTCTTGTCAACACCGTCATCAACGCTGTGGCCACAGGCGGCGTCTCGGGCAGTTAACGCGCGTGTTATACTCTTCGCAGTCCCTTTGCCATTCACTCATCATTCTGCGACTTATGGTCAAAACCCTTGTTCGGTTTGGCATGAGCGTCGCGCTCGGTCTGGCGCTTGCGCTTCCGTTCATGCGACTCTCCCCTGTTTCGGCACCGCAAGCACACGCGGAACAGCTTGAGTCCGAAGACATTTTGGGTGAAGAGTTCGGCGAAACCACCGGGCTCGGCCAGGCCGATCTCAAAACCGCCATTGCGCAACTCATCAATGTTGCGCTCGGCTTCCTCGGTGTCATTGCCGTCGTCATCATTCTCATGGGCGGGTTCAAATGGATGACGGCAGGCGGCGTCGACAAGAACGTAGAAGAGGCAAAGCGCCTCATTATCGCGGGCATCATTGGCCTTGCGATCATCCTTGCCGCGTACGCCATTGCGAGTTTCGTCATTTCGTCAATCCTTACCGCAACACAGGAATAGGTTTTCTTACGACGGTCGCCCCGCACCTTTTCCCGCAACGTAATCAGACATTTCATCTCGCGCAGGCGTAGCCGCCTCCCGGCTCTCTGTGAGGAATGTTCGCATGCGTGGCAAGAAAAGGTGCGGGGTCTCCGCTATGCGAAAACTGCTTGTCGCGCTCATTGTTTTGGCGCCGCTTTACGCGCCGCACCTGGCGCTCTCGGCATTCGACGCGGGGGACGTTTCCGGTTCGACCGGACTTTCTGACACGGCGACAAGCGCCTACGGCTCCGAATACGCAAGCCGCGCGGACAATCAGGATTTAGGATCGTTCATCGGTGGCCGTATTCTTGCGCCGGCGTTCAGCCTGGTCGGCGTCCTCTTTTTCGTGCTCATGGTTTACGGCGGTTTTCTCTGGATGACCGCACAAGGCAATCCGAAACAGGTCGACAAAGCCAAGGACATCATCATCGCAGCCGTTATCGGCGCGGTCGTCGTCGCATCGGCGTATGTGTTGACGACAACGGTACTGAACGCCATCACGAGCGGCAGTGTAACGGCAACAACCGGAGGATAACGACAATCTATGCTTTTGGCGCAATTCGATACAACACTCGACGAGGCTGCAACCGGCGCGTACGGCAGCGAGTCCGCCGTTCCAAGTTCAACCCTGTTCGGCACATTGAGCTCGCTCATCGGCGTAGCGCTCAGCCTCCTTGGTGTCATCTTCCTTATCCTCATGATCTACGCCGGTTTCCTCTGGATGACGGCGCAGGGCGATCCGAAACAGGTGCAAAAAGCCAAAGACATTCTGCGCAACGCCACGATCGGCGTTGTACTCGTCACCGCCTCCTACGCCCTGTCATCACGCTTTCTTGCCGATATACTCACGGCCGTCGGCGGCTAACACTCATCCACACCACCCGTATTGCGACGCGTGGTATGCTAATGCCATAACTTATTCCCACTGCTATGCGTTTTCTTAAGCATCTCATGGTCGGCGCAACGCTCCTCGCCCTTCCGCTCGGGTTCGCGCGACTCTCAATCGTGAACGCCGCCTCGCTTGACGACGCCACCACGAACCTTGGTTCCGTCGCCGACGAAACCGGCCTCGAAAGCAGCGACCTCGAGGAGACAATCGGCAAGCTCATCGGTATCCTGCTCTCGTTCCTTGGCATCATTTTCCTCCTTCTCGTCATATACGCCGGTTTCCTCTGGATGACGGCGCAGGGCGATCCGAAGCAAGTCGACAAAGCAAAGTCACTGCTTACGCAGTCGGTCGTCGGTCTCGTCATTTTGCTCGCGGCGTACGCCATTTCGACGTTCGTCATTGAATCGCTACAAGAAGCGGTGTCGAGTTAAATCAGCAAACACCCAAAACCCGAGGTTAGCCTCGGGTTTTGTTTTACGCTAAAACGCAAAGACGACCCCGAGCAAGGCTCGAGGTCGTCGACGGCGGTGTGCTAGCTGCGGATCCGCACCCAGTTCGCGCCGCGGCTGTACATGCTGTACGCCGCTGCGAAGCGCTTCCACGGCACCGGCCCCTTTTCCATGGGCGGTGCGATGAAGGTCACGGCCGGGACGAACTGCGCGTCCATGACCGGGAAATCCGCGCTCTGCGTGTAGAGCATGGCACGGAGCGTTCCGCGCATGGTGGCCGCGGTGTGGAAGTACCACGCCTTGCTTCGCGGCGGCATGACCGGACGTGCGCCGGTCGTGGGATCGGCGGGCGTGAAGTCGATGTAGGCGGGTGGTCCGCCCTGGAACGCGGCGAGGCCGCTTCCCACGGGGCAGACACCGTCGATGCCGATCTCCGCGAACATGTCGCTGTGGTTTTCCACCAACATGCAGTTGCGGACCTTGGGGTCCGGACCGTCCACGTCGCAGCCCGGGGGCGGCGAGAGGTGGAAGACGCACTCCTGGGCGGCGGCCGTAGCGGCGAGGACGAGAGCGAACAGAATCGTGAGCATGGCTATCTCCTGGCAGTGTGGGCGACGAGAATGTTCGTGGCCCGGGCAGAGGTCAGGCGTAGAACGTAGAGGGTAGAAGGTAGAAGGGGTCGCTTGGCTACGCGATTCTTTCTACTTTCTACGTTCTACTTTCTACTCCCGAACTCTGCTCGGGCCCCGTGACGCGTCTTGTGGACGTATCACGGAGCACGTTGACGTTGTCCCTACTCCTCGAAC
>CAYZRQ010000051.1:0-4921 GCA_964480895.1 uncultured Gammaproteobacteria bacterium
TCTTTCCGAAGCACGTAAGCTCGGTGACCGGCTTCTCGTTTCAATGCCCGCCGATGCGGATGTTATGTATCTGAAGAGAAAACCGCCGGTACATACCTTTAGCGTCCGATCGGCTGCCGTGAAAGAAACTGGCCTTGTTGACGACATTTTCGCGTCCGATCCTCCCGAGGCTCACGGAACTTTTTCCCTGGTTGAACGCGCGGCGCCCGATATCATTGCTCTTGGCTATGACCAGCAGGCGCTCGGGACAGCTTTAGAGGAGTGGAAAACGCGCTACCAAAAATCCGTCGAACTCGTTACACTGCCCGCGTACCAGCCGGAACGCTACAAAACATCGCTTCTGCGCAAATCTTCGCCCTATGATCGATCTTAAGCAATTCCGCGAGCACCCAAACCATTTTCGTGATGCGGCCTTGGCGAAAAATGTCATCATCGACGTCGATCGCATTCTCGACCTCGACCGCCGCGTAAGATCGCTCATGAGCGAGACCGAAGGCATAAGCGCGCAAAAAAATGAGGCGAGCAAGCGCATCGCCAAGTCCGGCGCCGACGATCGCAAGGTACTCATCGACGAGATGCGTCTCATTGACCGCCGTGCGGAGTCGCTTCACGACGAACTCGCGCCGCTCGAAGAAGAACTTGGCGAACTTTTGTACCGCATTCCGAACCCCGCGCTTGCAGATGTACGTATCGGTAAAGACGACACGCAAAACGTCGTCGCGCGTACAATCGGTGATATTCCGACGTTCGCTTTCGAGCCCAAAGACCATCTTGACATTGGTACGCGTCTCGACATCATCGACACGGAACGCGCCGCCAAAGTGAGCGGGGCGCGATTCACCTATCTCAAAGGCGACGGCGCTCTCCTTGAACTTGGGCTTGTCAATCTTGGCATGCGAGTAGCCATGCGCCACGGCTTTCGTCCGGTTACGGTTCCGCATCTCGTCAGTGCGAAAGCGATGCGCGCGATGGGCTATCTCGAACACGGCGGCCACGACGAAATTTATTTCTTGCCAAAAGACAATCTTTATCTTATCGGTACGTCCGAGCAGGCGATCGGCCCCATGCACATGGACGAAATTCTCGATGTTGCAGCGTTGCCCTTGCGCTACGTCGGTATCTCACCGTGCTACCGCCGCGAATCGGGAAGCTACGGCAAGGACACGAAAGGTATTATCCGCGTCCATCAATTCACGAAAGTCGAAATGTTCAGTTTCTGCACGCCGGAACAATCTGTCGACGAGCACGCGCTCATGCTTGACATTGAAGAGGAGCTTTTGCAAACACTCGGTTTGCCGTATCACGTTCTCGACATCGCCTCGGGCGATCTCGGACTTCCCGCGGCAAAAAAATGGGACACCGAGGCGTGGTTCCCGTCGCAAAATCGCTATCGCGAGGTTACGTCAACAAGCAACTGCACCGACTTTCAAGCGCGACGGCTCAACACCCGCTACCGCACACCGGCGGGCAATGCGCTTGTGCATACGGTCAATGGCACGGTGTTCTCGGGACGTCCGATCGCGGCGATTCTCGAAAATTTCCAACGCGAGGACGGCAGCGTCACCGTTCCCGAAGCGCTGCGGGAGTTCATGGGTAAAGATCGTATCGCGCTCTCGTAGCTGTGGAACGTCCGCGCGGGAAGAAAACGTGGATTGAAATTTCCGAGATTGCGTTGACCAACAACGTCGGTTCGTTGCGTTCGCTCCTTCCGCCTGAAACGACGTTCTGCGCTGTACTTAAAGCGAATGCATATGGCCATGATCTTGCAAGCATGGCGATGCTGTGTGCGCGGCAGCGTATTGCGCACATCGCGGTTGACTGGATTGATGAGGCGCGCGCCGTGCAAACGATCATGCGCGACGCCACAATCTTTATCCTTGGTATGACGCCCGACGATAGACTGGCCGACGTTGTCGAAGGCGGTTTCATCCAAACGGTTTACGATGTTGAAACGCTCCACCTACTTGCGCTTGAAGCGTCGAAACAGGGAAAGAAAGCACTCGTCTCGCTCAAAGTGGAGACCGGGCTTCACCGTCAGGGGCTGGCGCCGCGAGCGCTCGAGGTTCTGCTTGACGAGTGCGCGAGGCTTGCGGAGACCGTTGTCATTGTTGGTGTTGGCGCGCATTTTGCAAACGCCGAGGAGCCGGCGCATCCGTGGAATGCGCGGCAGATCGCGGCGTTCGAAAACGCTTTGGCAAGCGTGCGGGGCAGGGGACACGACCCGCGCTACGTCCATATCGCGTGCAGCGCGGCGGCAATGACGAATCCGGCATCGCGCTTCTCCATGGTGCGCTTCGGCATCGCGCTCTACGGCTTGTGGTCGTCTTCGGAATTACGCCGCTCGGTCATTCTCGGCAAGCATCCTGTCGAACTTCAGCCGGTTCTATCGTGGCGCACGGCGATCGCGCAAATTAAAGACGTCCCATCGGGCAGTCCGATCGGCTACGGCGGTACGCACGTTACGAATCGTCCCATTCGCGTCGCCGTTATCCCTGTTGGTTATTACGATGGCCTTGATCGCCGGCTATCGAACCGTGGCGAAGTGATCGTCCGCGGGCGTAAATGTCCGATTCTTGGTATCGTGTGCATGAATATGTGCATGATTGATATTTCCGCGGTGCCGCACGCGTCGCGCGGCGACACGGTAACGCTCATCGGACGCGATGGCATGCACGGCATAACGGCCGACGATATCGCCGGCACCATCGGCACGATCAACTATGAAGTCGTAACACGCATAAATCCGCTGCTGCCTCGAGTGCTATGCTGAAGCAGCGAAATTTTTTCCGCGTTTGGCATGATCGTCGCGGCGGCGGGCTCAAAAATCCGCTTTTTCCCGACAAGCACGGCTCGGCCCTGCATCGATTGGTGTGGACGCTCGGCGTTGGTACGTTTGCTTTGCTCGCGGTTTTTTCGCTTGCCGTTTACGGGCCGCTTCTGCGTATAACCGACGTGCGCATTGACGGGCTCACAACGATTGCCCCTGCCGAAATTGAAGCGCTCGTTGCGGCGCAACGCGAAAAGCGTCGTTTTTTTGTCTTCCCGCAAAATACGACGTTCATGTTTAACGCTTTTGCACTTGAAAAAACACTGACAACGACGTATGCGTTCGATAAAATTCACGTTGATACCGAAGGTCGTACGCTCGTCGTTGCCGTGAAGGAAAGCGTTTCCTACGTCGCGCTGCGCGCCGGCGGGCGTACATATTTCGCGGGGCGCGATGGAGCCATCATTCGTGAAGCGTCCGAGGGCGAAGTTCGGGCGATCGACGTTCGCCTGGGCTTGGCAATCCCCGCCGAGGGTGAGACGCTTCCCGTGCTTCAGCCCGGCATGCCGATCATTGCCATCACAGCGCTCGTTGAAGGAAGCGAGCCGACGCTCACCGCGCAAAAGGTTCAGGGCGTCCTTACGCTCGTCGAACAGCTGTTCGTCATGCGCATCACACCAAAACTTGTAACATTCGCACGCGTTGAAGACCAGTGGGTGAGCGTTTCAACGGAAGCCGGATACGAAATTCTCGTTGACGTCACCGAATCCATTGACCCGCAAATGATTTCGCTCTCAACCGTACTCGACAATACGAACAGTGCCGTGTATGACTATATTGATGTCCGCTTTGGCGAACACGTTTTCGTCAAAGAACTATGATGCTCGAAGGACAAGCCGCGCCGACATTTCGTCTGCCTGATCAAGACGGCAAGATGCATGGCATTGGGGATTATGCCGAATCGTGGTTGGTGCTGTATTTCTACCCAAAGGACATGACGCCCGGCTGCACGCAAGAGGCGTGTGATTTTCGGGATAACTTTGCGCGCATACAATCGGCCGGAGCCGTTGTTGTCGGCGTTTCAGCCGATCCCGTGAAGCGCCATAAAAAATTTGCGCAAAAAGAAGGGATACCGTTTACGCTCCTTGCCGACGAAGATCACGCTGTCTGCAACGCTTACGACGTCTGGCACGAAAAGAAATTCATGGGCCGTACGTTTATGGGTATTGTGCGCTCGACGTTTATCATTGACCCCAAGGGCCTCGTCCAAAAAGTTTATTCGCCGGTAAGCGTGCCGGGACACGTTGATGAAGTTATTACTGACTTGGACCGACTGCGTACGTAGACGATCCCACGATAGGGGAGCGCGGCTACAGAACATTTTTGCGTTACTCGAGCCAGGCAAAAAGCTCAAAATCTAGTGTCGCACAAGATACCATTTACGACACGTGAGCTGTTTTTGATCCATGTCCTCGTCATCCTTCGTTCGCGACTTCCCCGAGGACTGCTGGTTCGATCATGCCATCATCGACGCCATCCGTGTTCACGGCTCACTTTCTGTACAGGTGTCGATTTTTCGATCCGCAACATTAACTTCGGTTATTGTTTACAAGCGCAATCGTATTCGACCAGCGATGATTATCATAAAAACGTACGGCGCATTTAAACGCGCTGGGTTGATTTAGGGGTACTCCAGTACCCTAGAAAGCATCCGCGGATCGCAGCAACAAACCTAGTCGACGAGATAGCCGAGCGGATCGACCGGTATGCCGTTATTGCGAACCTCAAAGTGGACGTGAGGCCCCGTGGAGAAACCCGCGCCCTGCGTACCGGGCCGGCCGCCGCTCAAACCGATAATGTCGCCGCGTGCAACGTACTGATCAGGAACAACATCAAGACGCGACATGTGCGCGTATAAGGTCGCCAGACCATTCGCGTGGATAATCATGACATAATTGCCGTACATGCGGCCGGTACGCGCCCATGCCACGTATCCTGGAGCGGCAGCCTCGATTGGTGTTCCTTGCGGCACGGCAACATCAAGCCCGGAATGCTCAAAAAGATTGCGGAAAGGATACGATGTGTCGTGAAATAAAGCGGTTATGGTTCCGCGGACTGGCCATGTAATAACCGTCGCATCGCCAAAACTATCCG
>CAYZRQ010000052.1:0-4912 GCA_964480895.1 uncultured Gammaproteobacteria bacterium
GCTTCGGTCGACAGGCTCAACGAAAATGAAGCGCCGGAAGCGTAACAAAAATCTCGAGCTACGTCAACGCGAAATCGTGTCGAGGCGCATGAACGACTCCCCGGTCGTGTCCCACGTCGTTACAAGCGTATCGCCAAAAAGCGCCGTATGCGGTCGGTGAACGCGCTCACCTTCAACGAGCGTATCGCGCGATATGAGCGTGCCGTCGGCGCGGAAGACAAAGCGCACGAGCGCACCGCCATCGTCCGTGAACACACCAGGATTCGCCGGAGGCGGAGGAAGCGTGCCGAATGGGTACGCGTCGTCGCGATAACGCGCGTGAACAACGAGCGTGTCGTCGTCAAGCCACACGCCGCTCGCCATCCCCACGTTCGCGCCGTCCTCGTCGACGAGCGTTACTGATCGCGCGAACGTCCACGCCTCGTCATACGTCAATCCCCACAATCGTCCGCTCTCGAGCATGTTCATTTTCTCGGGAGCGAGCACAAACGTCCCTTGACTCGTTCGCATCGCACTTGCGCCGTTGCTGTGGACGTAATCGCCGCCGCCGATCTCGGCCGTTGTGGTCGCGATGCCGTCAACCGTGAAACGGAAAATGCGGTGGCCTTGATTGGCGACGAAAAAACCGACGGCGATGCCATTTTTTTCTTCGACGAGAAACATGTCGTTCGTAGCAAAACCGACCGCACTCTCAACAATGGGTGTGAGCGCAACGCGAGCGAAGTCTTTCGTCAACTGGAGAAGAAACGCGCGGTGCGCACCTTGCGTTGAAAAGACGATGTAGTGGTAACCGTGTGCGAAGATGTGCCAGTGGTCGGCAATCCCTTCCCCTCCGGTGTCCACGCTCGACGCGACCGTTGTCCATGCGACCGCGGATTCGGGAGCAGAAAGATCGAGCCTCCCCATGACAATAGCGTTACCGTGTTCGGCGGAAAGCGCGGGACGGTCTTCCCCGTCGTCAACAGCGAACAGCCACATCGGCGCGCCGGATATTTTCACTGTCGCCTGCTCGTCAAACGTGAGCGTTGTTTCCGCTGCCACGATCGGATTCGCGTTGATTGCGGCTGGCATCGGAACAGAAGAGGCTTCGTCGCGCAACACGAGGAACGTTCCTGCGGCAAGCGCAAGCGTAAGGCTTGCGAAAACAGGAATGAGTTGAGCAACACGCATATGGTTCACATCATAGCAAAGCACGCTATACTTAGACCGTATGCGTCGACTTGCTCTGACCGTGTTCGCCATCGCGCTCGTATTTCCCTCCGCCGTTGCCAAGGCCGACGACGTGGGAACAGTTGTGCTCGTCAGTGCACAAACCGGCGTGGTTGACGTCCGCTTTTCGCCGTGGGGCGACAGTCCTGTTGGTAGCGTTGCAGCGGCAGACCTTGGCATCGATGGCACAGCCGAGATCGTGCTTGGCGCGGCGGCCGGTAGCGCGCCAGAGGTAGCGACCTACCGACAAGATGGCAGCCGCATCACCGCGTTTCTCGCCTACGACGCGGCGTTCCGCGGCGGCGTGAATGTGGCCGCATGCGACCTCGACGGCGACGGGAGCGCGGAGATCGTCGTCGGCGCGCAATTCGGTGGCGGGCCGCATGTGCGCGTGTTCGATGGCGACGGCGCGCTCGTGAATCCCGGCTTCTTCGCGTACGACGACACCTTCCGCGGCGGCGTAAACGTTGCGTGCGGCGATGTTGACGGTGACGGCGTGAACGAGATCATCACCGGCGCCGGGCTCTCGGGCGGTCCGCACGTCAAAGTTTTCACACGGTATGGCGAACTCATGTACGAAGCGTTCAACGGTAGCGCGGTGCAAAACACCGGCGCCTTCGTCGCTACGGTCGACATCGACCAAAATGGCGACGACGAAATCATCGCGTCGTCAATGGGCTACGATGCTGGTGCTGTGAGTGTGTTCGATCTTCGCGATGAACGGATGATGTTCCGCAACGCCATACCGTCAACGTCGGCATACGGCACGCCGGTGTTCGGGTTCAACGGCAACATCGGCACGACGACGAACGGTTACGTCGACGCAAGTATTGCGGTTACGAACGATGTCGGCGTTGTGATGACTTCGCTCGCGCCGCTGTCGTCAACCGCTCCGCTGCGCGCAGCCGAAATCGATGGGAATATCGTCGTTGCCATCTCAAGCACACCGCTCTACGAAAATATCTCCGGCAGGGCGATTCACATCGACATCAGCGAACAACGTCTTACCGCGTACGAGAATGGCATCCCTGTCAACACGTTTCTCGTTTCGACCGGCGTCCGTGGATTCGATACGCCGCTTGGTAAAACCGACGTGAAAGCTAAACTCCTTTGGCACGATTATGCCTGGTACTACGGCCCCAACGACGCGCGTAACTACAATCTTCCGAATGTAAAATATAACTTGCGCATTTACAATCACATCTACATTCACTATGCGTACTGGCACAACAACTTCGGAGAGCGTATGAGTCATGGCTGCGTCAATGTGAATTACACGAATGCGGAATGGATCTACGCGTGGGCCGATGTCAGTACGAGCGTGAACATTGTTCCGTGATTTTTGGAACATCTATCCACACATAAACACAAAAAACTTTTTGTCGCACATTTTCGCTGCTATACTTTTGTTAGCGTCATGAAACACGTTTCGTGATGACATTCCGAATTGTGAAAACAATTCGACGAAAAAAGGAGGTGCATAACTATGGCAGCCAAGAAAAAGGCTCGCAAGCCAGCAAAGCGGAAGGCCGCAAAGAAACCGGCAAAGCGAAAGGCCGCGAAGCGCAAGAGTCGCGCGTAATCGCGATCAGCAAAGATCCCTGTCGTCTGATTGAGGAGAGCACCATATGGACTCTCGTCAGGAGGCGACCAGGGATCTTATGTTTGTCCGACGATATCCTTTATAGAACATGAAAGCTCGTGTGCGTCGGCGTGTGCGCATAAACCAAGATACGAGCTCATGTTCGTTGCTGTAACCCGCGCGATCGTCCTCCTTGCCGTTGATGGACGAAGTACCATTGCATGAGGCAAGAGAATATACCCAAGGAAATCAATACCCTGCGACCACGTACGGACATGCACTTTGTTCGGATGGAGTTCCGCGTACAGATATTCCTTGAGGAATGTATTTACGCACTCCACAAGTGCAAACCCCTCCAACCGTGAGGACGTTAGCATCACAAAGTCATCACAGTAACGGACGTAATGACGAATGTGGAGCCTGTGTTTTATGTAGCGGTCGAGTTCGTGCAAATATATATTCGCAAATAACTGGCTGGTGAGGTTGCCGAGCGGAACGCCTACACCTAGCGTGACAGAAAAACTCTCGATGATGTTCCGCAACAGTCGCATAGTCTGCGGGTCGGTAATGCGCCGCGCGAGAAGCCGCAGTAGTCTTTCATGATTGATAGAAGCAAAGAATTTTCGCGCATCACACTTCACCGCATATACGGTGTGGGTGTAATTCTTACTCGCCTGCAGAAAAAATCCTTGCAACCGCTTAACTGCAGCATGCGTCCCTTTTCCGACGCGACACGAATAGCTGTCGTAAATAAATTGTGTATCAAATAGCGGCTCGATGATGTTCACAACTGCTTGGTGAACGACACGATCTTTTACCTGCGCCTTATGAATCGTGCGCTGCTTGGGATCGTGCACCGTAAACGGCTCGTACGCACCGTGTCGATAGCTCCCCGACGCCAGCTCGTCTCGAATTTCAAACAGATTGTCTTCAAGCCTGCGTTCGAATATCATGACGTCGGCACGTTTGCGCTTGCCCTTACGAAAACGCTCCCATGCGAGTAATAAATTCTCAAGAGAAGAGATTTCTTCAAAAATATTTTCATTACGCCCACTATGCAATCCCCCCCCCGAAGCAGTGAAGACAAACGCGAGTTGTTGCGGGGCGCGCCCGGTGATATTCCTATCGTGCATACAGCTTACGATACGTTTGTAGAGTGGAACGACATCATGACGAAGTTTCCTAAATCCCAGCGCTACACACTCGGCGAAGCCTGCTCACGCTATCTCCTGACGACCCTCGAGCTTCTGCTCGCCGCCGCAAACACGTCTAGCGCACACGAGAAAGTTACGCGACTCAAGGACGCCGACGCAAAAGTCGACACCATAAAACTTCTCGTCCGGCTGTGCAAGGACTGTAAGTGCATCACAAACACCCAGTACCTCTCCATCGAGTCGAAACTCGTGGGTGCAGGCAAAATGCTCGGCGGGTGGATAAAGTCCATAATATAGCAAAGGAGCGTTTTTGGCGCTCCTCTACCTAGACAAGCATTCCCTGAAGACGGGCATCGCGTTCTCGTTGAACCGGTTGTCGACGTGGTTGCCGTTCAGCTTCGCCTTGTCGCCGTTGTGCCACACGTTCGGCGAGTTCGACTGCGCGTCGTACTCTGGCACGCCCTCTCACACCGCCCTCTTCCTTACCACCGGGTACAGACGCATCCTAGGCCAGCCGTTTTCCGGTCTCCCCGATTCGTACTTGGCCGTACCCTGAATTTTATGCGGAACATCGTGTTCCAAAAAGCAGTGCGGAGTGCTCATCGGTCCGCTCCGTACGCTTCCGCGTCCAAGGGAACGCGGAACTCCGACGGAATATTGGGACAGTGAGAGATTTCGGCGGCCAACATCCGTAAACATCGGCTCACTCGCCTACTCTCCGCACAAAAGTTTAGCACAAACGAAACGGCGACCCAAGATCCAAGGGATCAAGGGCCGCCGAGCAACGAGTGTCTGAGTTCCTAGCTCTTGTACTCCCTGAAGACGGGCATCGCGCCCTCGCTGAACCGGAAGCCGACGTGGCTGCCGCTCAGCTTCGCCCTGCCGCCGTTGCGCCACACGAACGGCGAGTGCGACTGCGCGCCGTACTCTGGCACGCTGAGGAGGAGCGCCGCCATGATGGCGTGAG
>CAYZRQ010000053.1:0-4881 GCA_964480895.1 uncultured Gammaproteobacteria bacterium
ACATTCCGCGCACCGGAAGAAGTGAAAGCCGAGGACGATGCGCTGCGCGACACGACCGGCTCGTTCCGCGTGCAAATGGATTTTCTTCGTCCGGCCACGCGCAAGGAAGCCTACGATGCCGACGTTACCTACGGCACGAACAACGAATTCGGTTTCGACTACTTGCGCGACAACATGGCTCCGCGACTCGATGCCATGGTGCAGCGCGACCTCAACTACGCCATCGTCGACGAGGTCGACTCGATTCTGATTGACGAAGCGCGCACGCCACTCATTATTAGCGCGCCGGCGGAAGAGTCGGCGGATTTGTATTATCGTTTTACCGACATCGTGAAGTCGTTGCGTGAAGGCGAGGACTACAACATCGACGAGAAAATGCGCGTGTCGACGCTGACTGAAGCCGGATTGCAAAACGTCGAAAAGGGACTCGGCGTACCGAATCTCTACGAGGCCGGGCTTGAAATGGTACATCACGCCGAACAGGCATTGCGTGCGCACGCGCTATTTGCGAACGATCGCGATTACGTCGTCCGCGATGGCGAAGTGCTTATCGTCGACGAGTTCACGGGGCGCATCATGGAAGGTCGCCGCTATTCGGAAGGCCTCCATCAAGCGATCGAGGCGAAGGAGGGCGTAAAAATCCAGCGCGAAAGTCGTACGCTCGCGACGATCACCTTCCAAAATTATTTCCGCATGTACGAAAAGCTCGCCGGCATGACGGGCACGGCGGCGACCGAAGCTGAAGAGTTTTCTAAAATCTACAAACTCGAAGTCGTTACCATCCCCACGCACAATCCGGTTCGTCGCGCTGATCTTCCCGATCGCATCTACAAGAGCGAGCAAGGCAAGTGGATGGCGGTTGTCGAAGAAGTGAAGCGGCTGAACGACAAAGGCCAACCGGTGCTTATCGGTACGATTTCGATCGAGAAGAATGAACGGCTGTCGCAGTATCTGCGCGCCGCCGGCGTTCCGCACAACATCCTCAACGCAAAAAATCATGAGAACGAAGCGGAGTACATCGCGCAAGCGGGGCGACGCGGCGGCGTGACGCTTGCGACGAACATGGCTGGCCGCGGCGTCGACATTCTCCTTGGTGGCAACCCGCCCGACAAGGCGATGGGCGACGAGGTTCGCGCGCTCGGCGGTTTGCACGTCATCGGCACCGAGCGCCACGAAAGCCGGCGCATCGACAATCAGCTTCGCGGACGAGCCGGACGCCAGGGCGATCCGGGCAGCACGCAATTTTTCGTCTCGCTCGACGACGATCTCATGCGCATCTTCGGTTCGGAGCGCGTGAAAAAAATGATGACATCGCTTGGCATCGACGAGTCGACGCCAATCGAAAGCAAAATGGTGACGCGTGCGCTCGAAAAGGCGCAACAGCGCGTCGAGGGGCACCACTTTGACACGCGCAAGCACGTGCTTGAATACGACGACGTCCTCAACAAGCACCGCACGGCCGTATATCGCGAGCGCCGCGAATTGCTCGCGGGCGGCGACGAGGCCGCGCACGACGCAGTGATGGCGATGGTTGAACAAGAGGTCGAGCGCGTTGTTCTGTTCCACACGAACAAGAATACCGAGGTGCCATCGGAATTCGCCCTCGACGCGAAGGGCGATTGGGATCCGAAAGAGATTATCGAGTCGCTTGGCACGATTGCCACGCTCGATGACACCGAAAAAGCGGAGATCGCAAGCGAACTCAAGGAACTCTCGCGCGACAAAGAAAAACTCGCCGCGCAACGCGGCAGCACAATAGAAACAGCGATGCGTTCGCTCAAACGTCGCTACGAGCAAGCCGTTGAAACGTTTGGCGATGCGGCTGCGGTTTGCCGGCTTGAGCGCTCGGTGCTCTTGCGTTCCGTCGACAGCATGTGGATGCGCCATCTCGATGACATGACATATCTGCGCCGTACAATCGGCTTACAGGGCTATGCACAGCGCGACCCGCTTGTTGAATACAAAAAAGAATCGTTCCGTATTTACGGCATGATGCGCGCGGAAACATCGCGCGAAGTCGCCTACAACGTGTTTAAGATTCTCGAGCAGGCGACGGCGGCGAAGAAGATTTTCGACATAGCTCCGCAGCGCATCCGCGATGCGGCAATGCGTTTGAGCGGTGCGCAAAAAGTCGCCAATGGTTCGTCGTCGGAAACGACGTTTGTTACCTCTGATGCCCCTCCTCTCGAAGACAAAACCTACACGAACGTCGGCCGCAACGAACCATGCCCGTGCGGAAGCGGAAAAAAGTTCAAGAAGTGCCACGGGGTATAGGGCGATTCATCCACCGTTGCGGCCAAGGCGGCTTGGGCAGGTGCTATAGTGAAGCCAATAATTCATGTGCTCTTCACTATGCTTAAGCAAAACTTGGGCAAGGTTGACAGGGTGTTACGCTTCCTGCTCGCGTTCTGGTGGCTCGGTCCTTGGGCCCCCGTGTACGGGAACGAAACAGTGAATTTGATCATCGTTATCGTGGGCTGGGTGGCGCTCGTCGAGGCGTTCCTCGCGTACTGTCCGCTGCACGGCATGCTCGGAATCGACAACAAGAACCAGTAGAACTTTCGCAAGGCCGCCTCTCGTCAATCGCGAGGCGGTTTTGTGATAGAGTTTGTTCACACTATGTCGAACGTCCTTCTTCCACCGGAAAGAATAGAGGCGAGAATTATTGTTCTTCGTGGAAAACGAGTGATGATTGATCGTGATTTAGCGCTACTTTATCGAGTAACAACGAGTGCATTCAATCAGGCCGTCCGAAGAAACGTCGATCGTTTCCCTGATGATTTTATGTTCCAGATGACGAGTACAGAGTTTCAGAATTGGAAATCACAATTTGTGATATCCAAAAAAGAGAAGATGGGACTACGCCGCAGACCGCTGGTATTTACCGAGCAGGGCGTGGCAATGCTTTCAAGTGTCCTGAAAAGTAAAAGGGCAATTCAGGTCAACGTACAAATCATGAGGACATTTTCGAGACTTCGCGAGATGACGTTCGATAATAGCATCTTGCGCCGAAAGATCGAATCTATGGAACAACGATACGACGCACAATTTCGTGTTGTTTTCGATGCAATACGAAATCTTTTGTCTGAAAAGGTAATCGAGAAACCATTGATCGGGTTCCGCAACAAGAAAAAATAACACCATCAGTTATATGCGCGACGATGCTCAATACATTCCGCTTGTTGACGAATGCCCGGCGTGCGGTCGCCCTGCCGGCTGGACCGGCGAAACAACGGCTGGCCCCGATGGTCGGTGTATGTTCCGCATGCGTTGCGGTCACTGCGAAAACGAATTTGACAATCTCAATCCCGAATGGGAGCGGCTCATCACGCCGCGGCCGTAATTCGCGAAAGCAAAACGCGGGCCCCGGGCGGGGTCCGCGACGTTTACGTGACGTTGTTGTCGATGAACAGCGCGAGGCGACGGGTCGCGAACGCGAGATCGTCGATCGATCCGCTGTCATTGATGACGATGTCGGCGCCGAGCGGAAGTGGTGCGACGTCGTTTTTGGGCGGCTCGTCGCAAGGAGATACAATTCGAACGACGATGACGTGAATTTTCGCTGTGCGCGCGGTGCGGACGGTCGTTTCGTCGATTGCGCCGATTATGGACGCATACTCGAGCGAAACGCGTAGTCTCGGGATTGTCACGCGCGAATCCCACACAACGATACCGTCAACGGTTTCAATGGCGGAACGGGTGAGTTTTAACGCGCCGACGATCATGCTCGCCGCCGCGCGCGGTTCGCCGAGCACGGCAATAAGCGAGTGGGGCATGGGGTTTCCTCCGCTCCAAGGATATGCTACAATGCGCCCGTTTTCAATTTTTGATTATGCCCACATTGCAGGAAATCCATTCGCGACTGCAGGAGAAGAAAAAGGAACGCCGGGAGATTAAGCAGTCGTTTCAGGACCAGCTGCGCAATCATGCGCGCTACACCGAGATTGTTGACGAGATGGATCGTTTACGCGCCGAAAAAAAAGGCATTGAAAATGAGATACTTTCGCGCGACGTCGACGCCGACCGCTTGGAAGAACTCAAAGTCGATATCGCGACCGACGGCATCCTGCTCGCCGACGTTGCGCTCAACATGTACGTTGCAAACCAAACTGTGGAAATCGTCGACGATCAGAACGCTCGTTGGCTCCCGTTATTCACCGTGCGTTTCAAAAAGAGCTAGGTTGAGCCGTTGCGTTGCCTCTTGTTCTTACGCGTTCCTTTCATTACCATATCGGCACTATGCAACGATCTTCGGGTTCCGGCGTGCTCGGGAGGCGCGGGCTTGTTCTTGCGCTCATCGGGCTTGGTCTCCTTTTTTTCGTCAGTCTTGTGGTCGCGTTTCCGGCACCGTGGAATCGCGCGATGCAGCGCATGCAGGACGGCGTCGGGTTTCACTTGCCATATGTGCCGGCCGGGGATTTTCGTCTCGGTCTCGACCTCAAGGGCGGCGCGCATCTTGTTTACGAAGCCGACATGACGGCGATTGTTGACCTTGATCGTGACAGTGCGCTCGAAGGCGTGCGCGATGTGATTGAGCGGCGCGTCAACGCATTCGGTGTTGCCGAGCCGGTTGTGCAAACGACGTCCGACGAAGGCCATTACCGCGTGCTCGTTGATTTGCCGGGCGTCGACGACGTGGGAAGCGCGATCGCCGAAATCGGTGAAACGCCGGTGCTCACGTTCCGCATCCCGACCGAAACGCTCGATCTCGAAGCGACGCCTGAACAGCAGGCGTCCATCGATGTGGCGCAGGAAGCGGAACGCGCCACGGCGCTTGCCGTTATGGAGCGTGCGCTTGACGCCGAAGATTTCACTGTGCTCGCGAGCGAAATGTCGATTGACGTGGCGACGAAGGACAACGGCGGTTACGTCGGGTTTTTT
>CAYZRQ010000054.1:0-4876 GCA_964480895.1 uncultured Gammaproteobacteria bacterium
CACTTGCGACGTCGTTGCACAGCCCGACCCGGGCGTCCGGGAAGATGATGTGCGTCTTGTCGAGCGCGCACAGGATGGCTTTCGCGAGCCGGCGGCCGTAGGGGCTGCACGGCGTGCAGTACTCCGGTTGCGTCGGCGGCGCACCGTCCCAGTTGCATCGCTCGAGCACGATGATGGGGCCCACCATGACGCGCTCGAAGCGCGGCAGACTGTGGTGGCACCGCGTACGGACGCGATGAACGGTTGACGGCGAACGGGAGAACGCGAACCGCATTGCTGCGGGGACGACGACCGGAAAGGGTCCGGCCGGAACCTTGCGAATCGCCTGCATGGCGTGACCCCTCCTTGGTGGTCAATCAGAGCATAGCAGGCGGAGAGAAAAGAGCGTAGAGGGTGTGTGCTATTCAAGCAAATGCGTCACGGTGAAGGCGTAGACGGTCGATGGTGTAGCGACGAGCAAACGATTGTCGCTTTCGCGCACAACAAAGCCGACCGCATTCGCGAATTGGCTGGAAACGTATTGGACGACGAGATTGCCGGTCGTTTTTTCGAGGACGACGACACGGCCGGCGCTGTCGAGAATATAGAGGTACGCCGAATCGATCGACGTCCACATATCGCTTGGCTGTTCGAGACCGGGATCGATCGGCGCGTGTTCCCATGGGCGTTCGCGGCCGCTTTCGAACTTCACAATGCGCGAACCGACGAGCACGTACACACTCCCGTCGATCGTCATGGCTCGTGCGCGGCCGAGATCGCTGTCGCGCGCGGTAATCCATGTCGTTCCGGCCTCGTAGCCTAACCCTTGCGGCCGCATTTTGACGATCTGCTGGCTTGCTGCGGCAAGCGCATACAGGTTGTCGTTGTAAACGACGATATCCTCGACGCTCGCAAGGCCGGCAACGCCGCTGGTGAGCGGACTTGCCGTGCGCGACGAGAGGCTCACACGGCCAAGACGTTTGGTAACGTCAACGGCAAGTATGTTGTCGCCTTCAGCCGACGCGGCAACAAGGCCGGACAGCGGGCTTGTACCTACGTCCACCCGTTCAACGGTCGCATTGAGTTCATTCAGGCGATACGGCGTTACATTGCCATCGAGCGCGAATATGTCGTTGCCAACCGCGAGGAACGCGGTCATCGTGACATCGGTCGTGGCAACGGTGTCGGCGACAACTATCTCGATGCCGCGCGTTTTTGCAAGTAGCGCTCCAAGCGCGGCTTCAAGTTCGGCCGCGCGCGCCGAGCGTTCCCCGGTGTCGCGCGGAAGCGCGGCAATGAGCGCTAGTGCATCGCCGATCGCGGTCTGTGCGTCTTTGGTGTTGTGGTAAATAATGCTCGCCTCGGCCGCCGTCCGTTTTTCTTCGATCTTGTCGATGGTTGTCTGGTAAGCCGCCTCGATTTCCGCGGCGAGTTTTGACGCCTTGCTTTCGTAGAGCGTTCCCGCAAGTGTGATGACGAGCACGCCGACGATGGCTACCGCGATTTTCGTTGTGCGAGAAAGCGCTGCCGCACGCCGGAGTGCAACATGGCCGCGGGCAAAAAGATCGCTCGGTAGGTAGCGAAGGTTGCCGGGCGACATTTTTCCCCACGCGAATTGCGCGCCACGGCGCACGAGCCGCAACAGAGCGACCGCGGTCGCGATTGCAAGCGCCAGCGCCCGCTTGCCGAGCGTTACGGCGCCACGCGACCCCGGAGCGCTCAAGCGCTTGCGCAGCGCTTGAGCGAACGACGTCATATTGCCGAATGGGTCCGGCATCTGCTCGCCGAGCAAATCGGCGGTACGGTGTTTCGTCTCCTCGAATGACGCAAGCGAAACAAGAGGATTTGCTTTTTTTGGCGGGCCGCTGCGCGGTTCTTCGATGACGTGAAACGCAATGGCGCCGTAGCGGCAATTTGCGGGGACGAATTGCTGCGCACGGTCGAGTGCGCCTTCCGGCGGTAGCGTGATGAGAATATCTTGCAAGTCAGTCAGCGCGAGCGCTTGGGGCGGGATGCGCGTGCCGATGTAGAGGACGTCGCCGGGATTGAGTTCGCCGTCGAGAACGGTGACGAACGGCTTTTCCCACGAGATGTCGGCGTCGGCAAATTGCTGATCAAGCTCGTAGATGACGTAACGGCGTTCGGCGGTGCGATGCAGGAACAGCGTGTGCGCGTTGCCGATACCGCTTAAGAAGACTTGCGAGTCGGTCATGGCGCCGATCACACTTTTAAGTTTTTTGAGCGGCATGCGCGACTCGCCACCCAAACGGGCAAGGTCGGCGTTCACGCGCACGAGCATGGCTTCGAAACGGCGGGGGTAGGTCGGGATCACGGTGTTGCGCCTCAATGAGACCGAAAATAGAGCCCTTTCCCTGGGGGAGCTCAAGCAGTACCGTCCGAATACTTGTGTGTTCCGGGCGGACGCCATCCACCGTGAGTGCGGCGGATTTGATGCGGGAGGGCGATTCGGTCATGTTGCGGCTACACGCGGTTTCTGGGTACAGTATAGCTAATCCACCCGCCGCAACAAGCGCGGCAACGGAAAGCGTATGAGCCTCTCGTCCGACCAACCCGCATCCGTCGCTCCGGCGGTACAAACCGCCGAGTTCCGCGTTGAACAGCTTTTTGGTTCACGAACCCGTGCGCGGCTACTCACGCTCTTCCTTGAGAACGCCGATCGCGCGTTCTATGTGCGCGAGTTGACTCGCCGTATCGATACGCAGCTGAACTCGGTTCGCCGCGAGTTAAAAAATCTTGTTGACGTAGGAATTGTGAGCGAAGTCGAAGGACAAATCCTTCCCGGCGAGCGCACCGAAGAGAAGAAAAAATTCTACCGCGTGAACACGGGCTTCCCGCTGTTTGAGGATTTACGCAACGTGATGCGTAAAGCCGCCGTGCTTATGAACACGAAATGTGTTCGCGAGCTTGGTGAAAAGGGAACAATCGACCTTGTGCTATTGACCGGACGTTTCGTCGATCAAGCAGACGTACCGACTGACATGCTTATTGTCGGCGATATTTTAGCCGAGGATTTGGCAGCGGCGATCCGCGATTTCGAGCGCGACATCGCTCGCGAGGTGAACTACACGTCGATGCCCAAAGATGAGTTTCTTTACCGGCGCGACGTCGGCGACCGCTTTTTGTCGGCCATCCTCGAGGCGAAGCACGTCGTTCTCGTGAACCGTTTGCCCGCGGTATGATGCTCTACGCGAACGGTCAGGATATTGCGCATATCGTGCTCGGGCTTGTCGGTGATGACGGCGCGTGGGCGGTGGCACCTACAGGAATACCGGCAACGCCCGAAGCCGCGCTCGGCGCGATCGACGCGTTCTTGCGCGAACACGACGTTTCGCGTACCGGCCTTGCTGTGCTTGCCGTGGTTCGCGGCCCCGGGTCGCCCACGGCGCTTCGCACGACGCTCGCGATCATGAACGCCTGGGCATTCGCGGGCGGCCTTCACATCCGCGGCATTGAAAAACGTCCCGACGAAGTCGATGCCGACATGCTTGAACGTGTGAATGCCGCACATCCCGTCCCCATGACGCTACCGCTTTACACCGCCTTGCCGCACATTACCTCGTCAACCAAAGACGCCCTTGGGCGCACATCGTAATATGTCGGTACGTTTTGGTCAGTACGGAAAATATCGCCTTTGGGAAATCATTCCCGGCCTCTTGGTGTGGACGACGCTCGCGCTCGCCGTGATCGCCGCCTTTGTTGCGCCGACCATAGCGATCGTGTTCATCATCGTGTTCGATTTGTACTGGATGCTGCGCGTCTTTTATTTCGTCATCCACGTACTTGCCGCGTATCGCGAATATCGTCGCAGCCTCGCGACCGATTGGTACGCCGCGCTCGGGCGCATTCCGGGCTGGGAGCGCGTGTATCACGTTGTCATGCTTCCGACGTACAAAGAGCCGATGGCAATTTTGGAAGAGTCGATCAACGCGCTGTTGTGCGGTCCCTATCGCACCGACCGCATGATTGTTGTTCTGGGCGGCGAGGAACGCGATGCGGAAAATTTTACGCACCACGCAGACGCACTGCGCCGGCTGTACGCCGACAAATTCGCCGGATTTTTGACAACCGTGCATCCGGCCGGGCTGCCGGGAGAGATTCCGGGCAAGGGTTCGAACATGCGCCACATGGCGACTGAACTCAAGCGGCACATCGACGCGCTTGGGGTTCCTTACGACGACATCGTGGTTTCCGCGTTCGACGTCGATACCGTCGCGCATCCGCAATATTTCGCCCGCCTTGCGTACCTGTACCTCACCGTTCCCGAGCCGACGCGCTCGTCGTACCAGCCAGTAACGGTGTTTTCGAACAACATTTGGACGGCAGCCGCGCCGGTACGCATTGCGGCGTTCGGTACGACGTTCTGGCTCCTTTCCGAACTCGTGCGTCCGGAACGGATGTGGACGTTCTCGTCGCACTCGATGCCGTGGCGGATGCTTGTTGACGTCGGATTTTGGGAGCCGGATCTCGTCAGCGAAGATTCGCGCATTTTCATGCAGGCATTTTTGCACTACGAAGGCCGCTATCGCGTGACGCCGGTCTTCTTGCCGGTGTCGATGGACACGGTTGCAGGTGGAAACTACATGGCAAGTTTGGTCGCGCTCTACAAACAGCAGCGCCGCTGGGCGTGGGGCGTCGAGCACTTCCCGTACATGGCGAGCGAATTCCCAAAGCATCCTGGGATTCCGTTCGGACGAAAATTCCGCTACGTCTTTAATCACCTCGAAGGCATGTTCACGTGGGCGGCCGCGCCGTTTCTTATTTTCGTCCTCGGCTACATACCGTTTTGGACGGCAAGCGGCGCGCAAAGCACGCTCGTCGTCAATTCGCCCTACACGCTTGAAATCATGATGCGTCTTGCGACGTTCGGCGTGTTCGT
>CAYZRQ010000055.1:0-952 GCA_964480895.1 uncultured Gammaproteobacteria bacterium
CTTGGCATGATAAAAAATCAAACGCCTGTACAAATTCTTCGAGGAAACGGGGCTACGCAAGAAGGGCGTGTCATCAACATGAGGCCGCCGCTTCTCGAAGTTGAGTTCGACGAACCGAGTAAGTCGGGAGGAAAAGGTCGCAAAGTCATTCCGATCGAAGAGTTCATGCGCTGGCAGTCGTCGTAAATGGCGCCATCACAAAAGCCGCCGACAGAAGTCGGTGGCTTTTGTGGTGACTCCACGGGGAATCGAACCCCGATTTCCAGGATGAGAACCTAGCGTCCTAACCGTTAGACGATGGAGCCGCACATGGGTTGCGACGCGGGAAGAATACGCGATTTTGGAACACTCGTCAAAAAAATGGAGCCCCGCACCTTGCAAGCAAGGTGCGGGGCGGACGAACGAATTATCGACTGTCTGCTCGATCTGGCCGATGGAGGAGTCAACCAGAGTCTGCCACGGAACCGCGGGGCGGACGGGGACAGAGGCGGCGCCGAGGCGCTGCATCGAGCTTCTGCGCCAGAGAGCGAACTCCCAAGCAGCAGGCGGTGACCCCGGCGACAAGCGCCGGATGCGCGAGTCGACGAAACGACCGTCTGGGGACAGACTGACAGAAAATCGATCTTCTGTCAATCTTTCGGGTACACTGGTTCGGTATGCCAAACCGTATTCCCGAGCATGAAATCGACCTAACGTTTTCGCGTTCCGGCGGTGCCGGCGGCCAGAACGTCAACAAAACCGAGACTCGAGTTCAAGCGCGATGGAACATCGGCCGTTCAGCAGCATTTTCGGATGACGAAAAACAACGGCTCCGCAACGCGCTCGTAAACAAGCTGACTGAAGACGGCGCGGTCATCGTTGCCGCACAAGACGAACGCTCGCAGGAGCAGAATCGAACGCGCGCCATTGCGCGACTGCATCGGCTCGTCGACGAGGCTCTTGCACTCGAAAT
>CAYZRQ010000055.1:962-4755 GCA_964480895.1 uncultured Gammaproteobacteria bacterium
ACCAAACCAACGCGCTCATCACGTACCAAACGGCTCGAAAGCAAGACACGCCGCGGCAACGTCAAACGCCTGCGCAAGCCGATCGACGAAATTCTCTGACGAAAAACCTATGTGTGGCATCATTGGGGTTGTTGGTGACGATACAGCTGTCGATGTTCTTCTTGACGGCCTTTCGATTCTCGAGAGCCGCGGTTACGATTCGGCGGGCATCGCGACGCTCGACGAGCGCGGCGCCATCACGCTGACAAAGTACGCGAGCATAACAACCGCGGCCAATGCCATCAACCGTCTGCGCGCCGAGCGCGCCAAGCACGCCGGCCACCGCATAGGCATCGGCCACACGCGCTGGGCGACGCACGGCGGAAAAACCGACGCGAACGCCCACCCGCACCAAGACGCGAAAGGGCGCATCGCACTCGTCCACAACGGCGTGATCGAAAACGCCAACCCGCTACGCGAGGAACTCCGCGCCCGCGACATCGTCTTCCGTTCGGAAACCGACACCGAAGTCATTGCACAGCTCGTCGGCCGCTATCTCGACGACGGACGCGAACTTCTCGAGGCGGTAAAACTCGCGCTTGGAAGGCTCGAGGGCACGTGGGGAATTGCCGTACTCGCGACACATATGCCTGGCCGCATCATCGCCGCGAGGAGCGGCAGTCCGCTTGTGGTCGGTGTTGGCAGCGGCAAGATGTACGTCGCGTCGGAGCCGGCGGCGTTTGGCAACCACACGCGTGAATTCATTGCGCTTGAGAACGGCGAAATCGCTGTTGTCAAACCCAACGGCCACGCGCTCGATGTCTCGCGTGTCGAACGCGCACCCGACGAAACCATCGACCTCTCCCCCGCTCCGCACCCGCACTGGACGATCAAAGAAATCCTTGAACAACCGGAAGCGATCGCACGAACACTCAACCACGGCGCGCGCATCTTGGATGACACGCAGGTGAAACTCGGCGGTCTCGAGGCGAATGCGGATCGTCTACTTGCCGTGCGCCACCTCGTCATCGCGGCGTGCGGGACATCGCTTCACGCCGGCCTCTACGGCGCGCTTGCGATGCGGGCGATGCGCTCCTTCGATACCGTGCAGGTCGTTGACGCGTCGGAACTCACGCCGCATCACTTCTCCCGCGAAGGCGCGGGGCTACTTGTCATTTCACAATCAGGTGAGACGAAAGACGTTCATCGTGCGCTCGCGCTTGCCGATGAACTCGATGTACCGACGTTCTCCATTGTTAACGCCGTTGGGTCGCTGATCGCACGTACAACGCAATGCGGCGTCTACTTGAACGCCGGACGCGAACATGCCGTGGCATCGACCAAGGCATTCACCACGCAAGTCTGCGCTCTCGAGCTCGTTGCCGTGTGGTTTGCAGAGCGACGACTCGTTGAGGAAGGTCGCCGGCGCCACGTCATCAACGAACTCCGACGCTTGAGCACGAACGTCGCAATAACGCTCAAGCTGCACGGCGACTGCCGCCGCATCGCAACCGCGCTTGTTGGCGCAAGAAACGCGTTCATCCTCGGCAAAGGCGTCGGCGAACCCATTGCCCGCGAAGGCGCATTAAAAATAAAAGAGATTACCTATCTGCACGCCGAGGGCTACGCTGGCGGCGCGCTCAAACACGGACCATTCGCGCTCATCGAGCGCAACACGCCGATTGTGCTCGTCATCCTCGACGATGCGCATGCCGACCTCATGCGCACTGCGGCCGAAGAGGTCCGCGCCCGCGGCGCACGAACCATTGTCATCACCGACGACGAAATGCTCGCCGAGGGCATCGCCGACGAGACACTCGTGGTCCCCAAGGCTGGCGTACTCACCGGGCTTGTTGCCGTCGTCCCCCTTCAGCTCATCGCGTACGAATTGGCGCTCGCAAAAGGCATAAACCCGGATCGGCCGCGAAATTTAGCCAAAGCCGTGACGGTGGATTAGTGAGAAGACGTGCTCGAAAGAAACTGCTATCATCGATTTTATTATGACCGATCAAGAAACGATCATCGAAATGCTTCGCGCCATGCGCGAGCAAATGGCCACGAAAGATGATCTTCGGCATTTTGCGACGAAGGACGATCTCAAAACCGAGATCGGCGCATTCCGTGTTGAAATGAAAGAAGAGCTCAAAGCGTTCGCGACGAAAGATTTTGTGCGCGAACAAGTTTCGGAAGTGCTCACCGCGGTCGACGGCGTTGCCAAACAATGCGAAACGCTCGAGATTGAACTGCTCGCCAACCGCGCAAAAACGCAACGCATCGAGGAACGCCTCGAGGTCGTCGAACTCAAAGTCGGCATCGGCGCGTAACCTACGCCAGCCAGGCCGCTTCTTGGCGCACCAGTAGGTCGGCGGCGCGCGCAGGTTCCGCCAGAATGTCCTTCACCGCCCGCTCCATGCGGGCGCTTTGCGACCCTTTGACGAGCACGATGTCGCCACGCTTTACCGTACGGTCAAGATAGCGTCCAGCTTCGACCGCATCGGCCATCCATTCGATAGCTTCGGCATTCATGCCCGCACGCTCTGCTTCCTCGGCTGCAAATTTCATATCAGGGCCGACAGCGATGAATCGATCGGCGACAGCCGCGACTTTGCGCCCAACATGACGATGCTCGCCTTCCGAGTACTGCCCGAGTTCGGCCATAGAGCCGAGAACAACGATCTTGCGCCTGTTCTCGATCGCGTCAAAATGACGAAACGCATCGAGCGCGGCCATCACCGATGCGGGCGCGGCGTTATACGTATCATCCAAAATAAGCGAACCCTTGATGCCCGCGAGCGGCCGCAGTCTCCCCGGCGACGGCGTGAACTCGAGCGACAACGCCTCCGCAGCCTTGGCGACCGGCACCTTGAAATGACGCGCAACAGCAATCGCAGCCAAGCACGCAACGATCGGCATCTCGCCAACGCAGTTTTTGAGCACGAGCTCAGCGCTCTCGCCGCTTGCGTCGACCGTAGCGCGCGTCGCGCAAAGCGTCTCACCGGGATCGAAACTCGCGTCGAGTCGCGTTTCAAGCCGCACGTCGTGCGCAGTCACGTTACCGCCCGCAAGACCGTACGTCACAACCGGTGCTGCAAAACGATCTTTCATGAGCGCGACCGTGGGATCGTCGATGTTGACGATAACGAGACCGTCGTCGGGAACGTGGTCGCCGAGTGTCGCCTTCTCCTCCGCAAGCGCGCCGAAGTTCGCGTAGTTGACAGCATGCACCGGCGACACGGCGGTAATGACGCCGACCTTGGGCATTGCCACGGCGCACAGCGCGGCAACATCCCCGGGCTTGTCGGCACCGTACTCGAGAACGAGGAACGCCGGCATTGACGTCGCCTTGCGGGATCGATGCAGGAGCTTCAGCCACTCCCACACGTTCTTCCCCGGACTGTGTTCGCCGAGTATTGCGAGCGGCACGCCGATTTCATTGTTATAATTTTTTTCCGACTTGCGTACCGCGAATTTCGCGCCGAGCGCGGTTGCGATTGCGTTCTTCGTCGACGTCTTCCCCACCGAACCCGTGACCGCAACAACCGTCGGCGTAAACGCCGCGATCTGACGTTTTGCCGCCTTGCGCAGCGCGCGAATCAGGAGCTGTTTCATATGCGACTAGCTTACTCGTTCAAGCGTTCCGGGGCAACGTCGTAGTACTCAAGTAAAAACGCGGCGACCTCGCCCCAAATCGGCGCGGCCGTACTCTCCGCATACATCACGTCCCCGCCCTTGGGGTTTTCGATTTTAACGACCATGGCGAATCGTGGATCTTTCACGGGACCGAATCCCGCAAACGAACCGTTGAACGCCGTTG
>CAYZRQ010000056.1:0-4519 GCA_964480895.1 uncultured Gammaproteobacteria bacterium
GCTCGGCATCGCCGTCGGCATGGCGACGAACATCCCGCCGCACAGCATCGGTGAGGTGTGCACCGCACTCGTTGCGCTTATCGACAACAAGGACATCACCATCGACGAGCTTATGGAGTTCGTGCCCGGTCCGGATTTCCCGACCGGCGGCATCGTCTATGGCGCAGGCGACCTCAAGGCGGCGTACTCAACGGGGAAGGGCGGCATTGTTGTGCGCGCCAAGATCGACATGACCGAGAATAAAAAGGGCGACAACATCATCGTCATCACCGAAATTCCGTACCTGCTGAACAAGTCGTCGCTGCTTGAGAAGATCGCCGATCTTGTCCGCGAAAAAAAGCTCGAAGGCATCAAAGACTTGCGCGACGAAAGCAACAAGGAAGGCATCCGTATCGTCGTCGAACTCAAAAAAGACGCGTATCCGCGCAAGGTGCTCAACCGGCTCTACCAGCTGACGCCGTTGCAGACCATGTTCCATTACAACATGCTCGCGCTTATCGACGGTATCCAGCCGCGCATCGTCAACCTGAAACAAATTCTTGAGGAGCACGTCAAACACCGCCGCGAAGTCGTGCGCCGCCGTACCCAGTACGATCTTGATCGTATCGACGAGCGGCTCCATATTCTCGAAGGGCTGCGTATTGCGCTCGCACATATTGACGAGGTCATTGCGACGATCAAGAAGTCAAAAGACAAGGACGAGGCGCGCGTGAACCTCATGGCGAAGTTTTCGATGAGCGAACGCCAGGCGATCGCGATTCTTGAGATGCGCCTTCAGTCGCTTGCGAACCTTGAGCGTCTGAAAATCGAGCAGGAGTACGAGGAAAAGATGAAGATCAAAGCGGAACTCGAAGCGATCCTCAAGTCTGAAAAGAAGATGCTTGCCGTGATTCGTGGCGAATACATCGAACTTGGCGAGCGCTACGGCGACGAACGTCGTACGAAAATCGTCAAAGGCGGCGTGAAGGAGTTTTCCATGGAGGATGTCATTCCCGATGTGCCGGCGGTCATCATGATGACGAAAGACGGCTATATTAAGCGCCTTGCGGCCGACGCGTTCGCGGTGCAGGGCCGCGGCGGCAAGGGCGTCATTGGGTTGACGACAAAGGAAGCTGACACGGTCGAGGCAATATATTCGACGACGACGCATGCGGACATGATGTTCTTTACGACCCGCGGCCGCGTCTTCCGTATTAAGGCATACGACATTCCCGAAGCATCGCGTACGGCCAAAGGCCAGGCAATTGTCAACTTTTTGGAGCTTGGCCCGGCGGAGAAAGTCTCCGCGGTACTCACCGGCAATTTGAAAAAGGTGGTAAATGCCAGATATATCGTCATGGTAACGAGCAAGGGGACGATGAAGAAAACGAAGCTTGAGGATTTTGAGAACGTCCGCAAGTCCGGACTTATCGCTATCAAGCTCAACGATGGCGACAACCTACAATGGGTGAAGACGTCTACAGGGAAGGATGACGTGATGCTTGTGACTGAAAACGGTATGTCGATCCGCTTTGGCGAGGAGGACGTCCGCCCGATGGGCCGCGTCGCGGCTGGTGTGCGTGGCATCAAGCTCAAGGGCGACGACAACGTGATCGGCATGGACATTATTACGCAAGAGGAACAAAAAGCCGGTCGGCAGCTTCTTATCGTGATGGACAATGGATACGGCAAGCGCACGAATCTCGGCGAATACACACCGCAGGGCCGCGGCGGACAGGGTGTGAAAACGGCGCAGGTCACGGCGAAGACGGGAAAACTCGTCGCTGCACAGATCGTCGAACCCAAGGACAAGCGTGATGTGCTCGTCATGTCGGTCGGTGGGCAGGTTATTCGTTCAGCCGTTACGTCGATCTCGGTCATTGGGCGGGCGACGCAGGGCGTGCGGGTCATGCGTTTTAAGCAGCCTGGCGACAAGGTGGCAACCGCGGCGATCGTCGAAACGCCCGACGAAGCCAAAAAGGACAAATCTTGACGTAGATCGAGATTTCCATTATTCTCCGCCCATTCCTAATTCCCACCCAAGGCGGGCATTGCATCGCGGAGGGAGGCGCTTGAGTACAGCCGCAGGCGAGCTCCAGCGAGCCGTTGCGGCGTCGCTCAACCGCCGAACGAGCGATGCATGACCGCCGACACCCTATGCCGCTTCCATCATTCCGAAATTCCCGCTCAAAAGTTCGCCGCCGCCGTTCGCATCACGCGCTCAAGGCCGTCACTACCACGATGTGCCCGAAGTGCGAGGCGACGATTCTTCCGCACCGCGCTTGCAAAAAGTGCGGTTGGTATAAGGATCGCACGGTGAAAACGGGATTGGCACAGGCAAAGCGTGCGATCGCCAAAGACGCTAAGCGCGCCAAACCGGCCAAGCAAACCGAACCCGAGAAGACCAACAAGCCCGGTCGCAAGGGTCACGAGGGTCACGATCACGAATAATGTAACCAAAACGTCAGGCGGCCGCCTGGCGTTTTGCTGTCGCGTGCATTTCGGCTATACTCGTTCCATCGTCTGACTGCTATGTCCAACCGCCATCTCGCCCGAACCATCGCCATGCAAGTCCTTTACGAATGGGATTTTCGCGGCAAAGACCCATCGCGGCTGCCTGACGTCATTCGTCAAGTGCAAGCCGAATTCGCTCCCGCGTTCGACGATGGCGGTTATGTCGAGCGCCAAGTGCATGCGGTGATTGTGCGTTTGCAGAAAATTGACGAGCTGCTCAACCACTTCGCGCCAAATTGGAGCGTTGATACCATGACCGCCGTCGACCGTAACGTCCTCCGACTCGGCGCATACGAGCTTGTGTTCGACGAAACGATCCCGTCGAAAGTCGCCATTAACGAAGCGATCGAGCTTGGCAAGACGTTCGGCGGCGAGGCGTCGGGCAAATTCGTCAACGGGGTGCTCGGCGCAATCCTCAAGGATGCGGTCGTCAAGGGCGAGATAAAGGCGGCCGACATGGAAGCGCCCGTGGAACCCAAAACACCTGAAATACCAGATCCATCACCGCTATGATGCAAAAAGACATTGCCGAACTCGCGAAGATGCTCGAGGTTCCGTATCAACCTGACGGTCATCTTGAACAAGCCATGGTTCACCGCTCGTACTTGAATGAGCACCCAGACTTTCCACTTGCGCACAATGAGCGTTTGGAGTTTCTCGGAGACGCCGTGCTCGAGCTCGTGGTCACCGAGTACCTCTACAACGCATACGATAATCCCGAAGGCGAATTGACGACGTGGCGTTCGGCGCTCGTCAACGGCGATAGTTTGTCCGACATCGCTGCAGGGCTCGGCGTCGAGCCGTATCTTTACCTTTCGCGCGGTGAGGAAAAAGACGCGAATTCTAAAGCCCGTCGCTACATTCTCGCAAACGCCATGGAGGCGATCATCGGCGCGATTTATCTGGACTTCGGTTGGGACTTGTCGAAGACGTTTGTGACGAAGCACGTTATCACCAAGCTCGAGAATATCATCGCCAAGCGGCTGTACGTCGACCCCAAGAGCCGTTTTCAAGAGGCGTCGCAGTCACGGATGTCGATCACGCCAAGCTACCGCGTGCTCGAAGAAAGTGGGCCAGATCACAACAAGGTATTTCGTATCGGAGCTTTTTTAGGAAAGGAATTGGTAGCCGAGGGAGCGGGGTCGAGCAAACAAGAGGCGCAAATCGCCGCGGCAGAAGCCGCATTGCAGGCAAAAGATTGGTAAGCAACGCAAAACGATCCCACCTCTCGCGAGGGGAGGGATCGTTTTGTGGTGCGCCGTGGGGGATTTGAACCCTCGACCAAGTGGTTAAGAGCCACCTGCTCTACCGCTGAGCTAACGGCGCCAAATATGTGACGTGATTATGCCACAATGATTGACCTGGGTCAAGATTTCATGTATCTTCAGCGCACGTTTGACCCGACGAGAAAACAAACACGCGGACGTAGCTCAGCGGATAGAGCATCTGGCTTCGAACCAGAGGGCCGGGGGTTCGATTCCCTCCGTCCGCACCAAAACTCCACCTCGTACGCGAGGCGGTGTTTTGTTTTTGCTATACTGAAGCCACGTATGTCACCCCTGCTTCTCGTCGGCATCGTTATCGCCGGCTTTCCCGCACTCCTTATCATCGGCTTTGCCGCGTACATCTTCCTCGGCTTTGTAAACGACGATAAGGACGCCAAGGCGGTTTTCCACATCGCGCTCGCGGTTATGGGGATCGGCTTGCTGCTCATTCTTGGGCATTTGGTCGGTACGCTCGTCCAAGTGCAGCCATAGTCGTTGCACTCGTGATGTGTTTGCGCTATAACCGGAGCAAGCTTTTTTGTTTATGCGATATTCCCAGTTGTTTGCAAAACCTTCGAAAACCGCGCCCGCCGACGCCGAATCGGTGAACGCCAAATATCTGGTGCAAGCTGGTTTCGTCCACCAAGAAATGGCAGGCGTGTACTCGTGGCTGCCGCTCGGGCTGCGCGTATTGCGCAAGGTCGAGAACATCGTGCGCGACGAGATGAACGCGCTCGGCGCGCAAGAAATCCTCATGTCGG
>CAYZRQ010000057.1:0-4330 GCA_964480895.1 uncultured Gammaproteobacteria bacterium
TATCGGCCATTTGGCGGGCAAATTGCGAAAAAATCGCATTCGTGTCTTGCCGGGCGATGACGTCAAAGTGGAGATCAGTCCTTATGATCTCACAAAGGGGCGAATCACGTTCAGGTTCTGAACGGCATCTCGGCCTTGGACAACATCATCCTCACGTATCGGATGATTTTGTCTTAAAGAATGATTATGAAAGTCCGCGCTTCGGTCAAAAAGATGTGCCGTGAATGTCGGGTGATCCGTCGCCATGGCCGCGTCCGCGTCATTTGTAAAACTCCGAAACATAAGCAGCGACAAGGCTAACCTATGGCACGTATTGCAGGTGTCACACTTCCGTCGCAAAAGCGCATCATCGTCGCGCTTGAGTATATTTACGGCATCGGGCTTGCTCGAGCGAAAGATGTGTTGCGTCGTGCCGACGTCAGCGCCGATATTCGCGTGAAAGATCTCTCTCCCGAACAGGAGAACGCGATTCGCGTGATAGTTGAAAAAGAATTCCGTGTGGAAGGCGAACTTCGCCGCGAGGTGCTCGGCAACATTAAGCGTCTCAAGGACATCGGCTCGTACCGCGGCATGCGCCACGCGAAAAAGCTTCCCGTCCGCGGGCAGCGCACGAAGACTAACTCGCGTACCGTGCGCGGTAACGTCCGTAAGACGGCCGGCAGCGGTCGCCGTGTCGCCACAAAGACCTAAGCTATGCAAGACGAATTGGTCACCACCTCGGCCGCCGAAACGACTCCGGTCGCCGCAGCGGAAACGTCCGAGAAAAAGCTGGTCACTCGCGCCGTGAAAACGAAAAAGGCTGTGCGGCAGATCCCGCAAGGCCGCGCGTACATTCACGCCAGCTTCAACAACACCATCGTATCGCTTGCCGACCAGAACGGTAACGTGATCGCGTGGGCGAGCGCCGGAAACTGTGGTTTCCGCGGTCCGAAAAAGGCAACGCCGTACGCGGCGAGCGTTATCGTCAAAAAGCTGGCGGAAAAAGTCGAACCCTTCGGCCTCAAAGACATCATGGTTTTTGCGACAGGTATCGGTAACGGTCGCGATGCCGCGGTTCGCGCGCTCAACGGCCACGGCTTCAACGTGACGTCCATTAAGGACATGACGCCGGTTACGCACAACGGCTGCCGACCTCGTCGCGCCCGCCGCATCTAGGCGCCAACGCAATCTATGGGTAAGACTCTCAACAATCTCGGAAAAATGAGCCGCCGCGAGGGCGTGGCCTTGTCGACGAGCTCGTCGATTCTCAAAGTCATGCAGAAGCGTGCGTACATGCCGGGTCAACACGGCAAGGCAGGCATGCGTCCGCCGAAGGTGTCGGTGTACGGCCAGCAGCTTCGTGAAAAGCAGAAAGCCAAGCGCTTGTATGGCATCATGGAGCGGCAGTTCCGTAATTATTTCGAAAAAGCGGTTCGCATGACCGGCAACACGGGCGAACATCTCGGCGTCATGCTCGAGATGCGTCTCGACAATACGGTGTTTCGTCTCGGCTTTGCCAAGACGCGCCCACAGGCTCGTCAAATGGTCAGCCACTGCATGTTTAACGTGAATGGCAAAAAGGTGAACATCGCGTCGTACAAAGTTTCCGTTGGCGATGTCATCGAAATTCGCGCAAACAAGAAGGATAAAAAAGTCTTTGGCGATTTTACCGATCGCGCCAAGACGCACACTGTTCCGGGCTGGCTGCACCTCGAGGACATGCAGGGCAAGGTTGTCAGCGTCCCGTCGGGCGACGACCTTAAGGAAGCCTACGATCCCAAGCTCATCATCGAGTTTTACTCGATGCGCTAAATAGCGATTCATTGCAGTATGGAAAGCATCTTCCTTCCGTCAAAGATGTACTTTACTCCGGGAGCAGCGGCCAACGAGGCAACGCTCACTATTGAGCCGCTTCACCACGGGTACGGTACGACGGTCGGCAACGCGTTGCGTCGCGTTCTTCTTTCTTCGCTTCCCGGTGCTGCGGTAACCGCCATGAAGATCAAGGGCGTGCAGCACGAGTTCTCCACCGTTCCGGGCGTCAAAGAAGACGTTCTCGACATCATGCTCAACCTCAAAAAGTTGCGCATGAAGGTTCACAGCGATGAACCGGTCGTCCTCAAGCTCAACGTGAGCAAGGCGGGCGACGTAACGGCCGCGATGATCGAACCCAATGCCGACGTCGATATCGCTAATCCCGATCTCGCGTTTGCGACGATCACCGAAGATGGTGCTGTACTCGATATGGAGATCACGGTCTCCAAAGGCCGTGGCTACGTTCCAACCGAGGAGCGCGAGCGTCCCACCACCGAGATCGGCGTTATCGCCATTGATGCCTTGTTCAGCCCGGTGAGCAACGTCGGCTTCCGCGTCGAAAATACGCGTGTCGGCGAAATCACCAACTACGACAAGCTCATCATGTCGATTACGTCTGACGGCACAATCACGCCGCAGGAAGCCGTAGAACAGTCGACGAAGATTTTGCAAAACCACTTTACGTGGATTCAGGGCCAGTTAAGTCACGCCTCACTCACCGAACAAATCGCACGCGCGTCGGAGGAAGCGCCGCAAGAACCCCAAGCGTAACGTATGCGCCATCGCAACGCGAAGAAAATTCTCGGACGCAAAGCCCCGGCCCGCAAGGCCCTGATTCGCGATATCGTCACGAGTGTCGTCACGTACGAGAAAGTCGAAACCACGCTCGGCAAAGCGAAGGTTGCCCGACCGGTCGTCGAAAAGATGATCACCACCGCCAAACGCGGCGACTTGGCGAGCCGTCGTGCGCTGATCGCGTTCTTTACGACGGATCAGCCCGTGAACAAACTTATGGACGTGCTCGGCCCGCGGTTCAAGGATCGCCAGGGCGGCTACACGCGCATGACCAAGCTTGGCAAACGGCAGGGCGACGCGGCCGAAACCGTGCTGATTGAATTCGTCTAGTATGGCAACTCTTGAACGAAAAACCTACGCCGTTGACGCCTCGGGCAAAGTCCTCGGTCGTCTCGCGACCGACATCGCCGCGCATCTTATTGGCAAAACGAGCGTGGCATTCCAGCCGCACATCGACGCCGGTGACCTTGTCGTCGTCAATAATGTCGACAAGATGACCGTGACGGGCAAAAAGTACGAAGAAAAGGCGTACCACCACCACACCGGTTATCCGGGCGGTTTGCGCACGAAAACGATGCGCCAAATGTGGGAGAAGAACGCCGGTGACGTGCTGCGTGCCGCGGTATCGCGCATGCTCCCGAAGAACAAGCATCGCAAGGCGCGCCTCATGCGCCTCACCATTTCCTAATATGGCAGAGAAATACTACCAAGCCGTCGGCCGCCGTAAAACCGCAACCGCTCAAGTGCGTTTGTATCCGGCAGGATCCGGCAAGATGACAGTGAATGATCGAAGTTTCGAAGACTACTTCCCGACGGAAGAATTGCGCCGTATCGCTTCGCGCCCGCTCACCGAAGTGGGGCAAGCGGGAAAAGCCGACATCACGGTTCGCGCCGTTGGCGGCGGACCGGTCGGTCAGGCCGATGCCATGCGTTTGGGGCTCGCCCGTGCGCTCGTCGAGCTTGAAGGCGCAATGCGTCTCCCGCTCAAAGCCGCGCACATGCTGACGCGCGATCCGCGAAAAAAGGAACGCAAGAAATTCGGCAAGCGCGGCGCTCGCCGTTCGCCGCAGTGGCGCAAGCGATAACGATTGCAACCAAAAGAGCCAAGTTGGCTCTTTTGATTTTGAACGGTTATCGTGTATGATTGAGTTGTATGGTAATTTTTTCTTGGTTTGACAAATCAGCAATACGGAAGAGGCGGACAGAACGTCCTCAAGAGAGTCGCGCGCGAAGTATCGGAACGATTTCTGAGGCCGAACTTGAACGCCAAGCCAAAATTTTTGTAGATCGTTACGGAAAGGTGATCGAAAAATTGTCGCACGAATAGTGTGGCTGATTTGTATTATCCGAGTGATAAAGATTTAAGGCAGTGGGCGGCCATGGTTATTCAGTCCGGTCTCTCCCCCGAGCTCATGCCTTTATTTGGCATAGGGTGGATCGAAAAAATGAAGAACGCATACATGTTAACTGCCATGCATCCGGATAGCAATGTACTTGACAGATCGGCGGCACGAATCTTTTATCGGATTTCAAAAAATCATAATCTCATTGACGGAAATAAGCGGTCGGCCATTTTCTGTACTTACTTGTTTGTTGTCATGAATGGTTTTGTTCTCGAAATACCCGCTAACGCTCTTTATAGACTCGCGAAGCGTGTGGCGAGCAGCAAAAAAGACCAGGAACTGATGATCGAGAGGATAGCGCGACTGTTCAATGCATATATAGTTCATCCTGAATAATC
>CAYZRQ010000058.1:0-4161 GCA_964480895.1 uncultured Gammaproteobacteria bacterium
CAATGACACCGCCCGAGCGCTCCGCGGTCGAAAGATTCTGGACGGTTTTCTCCTCGCCCTCGAGCAAGCCATTTTTGCGTAGCCATGCAACGACAATGCCGCGTGCTTCGATCGTGGTCTTGCCTTCGACGAGGTTCCCGGCTTCGGGAAGCATGCGCGCGTCTTCGCTGATGACCTGTTTCATCGCAAGGCCGTTGCGCTGTGCAATATCCGCGTCAATGGTGCTATGCGCCGGCGTAACGCCGAGCGCGCCCGTGCCGAACGCGGGGTCAACCGAATCATCGGCAACCACCGTAATGTGAAGCGACGCTCCTGCAAACGTCACGTCAAACGTTTTACCAACGAATTTTGTGTAGCGCTTGTCGTCGGGATGCACGGCAACGGCCGTGTCGCCAACCTTGGTTTCGGGGCGCGTTGTCGAAATCGCGATGGGGAAATCCTTGCTGTAAAGGAATGTGTAAAGCGTCGCCTCGCCTTCTTTGTAGACAATCTCGTCGTCGGCGATTGTTGTTTGGCCGACGGGATCCCAGTTGACGACGCGGTAACCGCGATAAATGAGCCCATCGTCGTACATCCGCTTGAACGCCGTGTTGACTGCGCGGTTGCGTGCCTCGTCAAGCGTGTACGCCTCACGGCTCCAGTCGAGCGACGCGCCCATCTTCTTGCACTGGTTCACGATCGTGTCATGGCTTGCTTGCGCGAATTCGCGCACACGCGCCAAAAATACCTCGCGACCGAGCTCGTGGCGCGTGGCCCCTTCCTTGGCGATGATGCTTTCGACTTTGGACTGCGTGGCGATCGCCGCGTGGTCGGTGCCCGGCAACCAAAGCGCGTTCTTTCCGCGCAAACGCGCAAAACGCACCATAGCGTCTTCAACCGCAAGCATCATCGCATGACCCATGTGCAGCGTCCCCGTTACGTTGGGTGGCGGCAACACCATGCTAAAGGTCTCACTGCGGCGCGATGCATCGGGAAGACGCTCGGGCGTAAAAAATCCCGACGCATTCCAGCGTTCGTATACGGCATCCTCAACACGCTGCGGCTCGTAGGCCTTGGGCATCTCGGGCATAGATGCCACCAAGTCTAACGAAGAACTCGGGTTTCGTCCAAAATGGAGAACGCAGGGTTGACGAGCCGCCGTCCTCTCGATAAGGTACGACCTTGCTCTGACAAAACGTTTGCATGTCTCTCCCCTTGCACGACCAATTTTACCAAGCGCTTAACCGGACGCGTCGTCCGCTCATCGTGCTCAAAGCCATGGCAACCGTTGACGATTTTGCCGCGGCTTATGCTATCGCTGCGCTCCTCGGTCGCCTCGACAAACCGGCCGACATCGCAACAAGTGGCGGACGTGCGCCTGAGAGCTTGGCGTTCTTGCCCGAATCTCGTCCGGTAAAAGGCGATCTGCCGAACATCCGCGCGCTCGCAATCACCGTCGATGCCTCACGCGCCGCGCTCGACGAACTCGTGTACGCCGTCGAGGGTAACGCCATCACCATCACCATTACGCCCAAAAGCGGCGCGTGGACGGCGGCCGACGTCCGCGTTGCGCCCGAGGCGTATCGCTACGACCTCATTATCACGATCGGCGCACCGGACCTGGCGAGCATCGGTAACCTTGCGCAAACGTACGCCGACTTTTTTAGCGCAACGCCGATCATCAACATCGACCATGTCCCGGGTAACGAACATTTCGGCCACATCAACGTCGTCGATATCAGCGCATCGTCGGTTTCCGAGGTGTGCTTCGGCCTTTTGCGCAGCGTTGACGAGAGTCTTGTCGACCCGCACATTGCCACGTGCTTCTTGGCCGGAATGATTTCTCAAACAAAAAGTTTTCGCTCGAACGCAGTAACAACCAAAACGCTTGAAGCCGCGGCATCGCTCATTGCCAAGGGCGCACGGCGCGACGATATCGTCGAGCGTCTGTATCGCACCCGCAGCGTCGAGACGCTTCGGCTGTGGGGCCGCGCGCTCGCGCGTCTCAAGTCGGACGCCGAGCGGGGGCTCGTGTGGACGCTCCTCACGCGACAGGACTTTGTGACGGCCGGCGCGGACGAAAACGCACTCCGGGACATCGTCGGCGAACTCCTTTCAACCTCGCCCGCTTCGCGTGTCGTCGCCATCTTTTTCGAGACTCACGACGGTAGTATCAACGTCTTTCTCCATGCCGAGCGTCCGCACGACGCGCTGCGGCTTGGCGCACCGTTCCGCGCCGTAGGAACGCGCGAAGCTGCGCGGCTCGCACCACTTGAACATGACATCGTTGCGGCCGAACGCGCCGTCATCACACACCTCGAACACGAGTTGAAAATCGAGCGCCGTAAGGCGAATATCGGATAAGTTCCGTGCTGCTGCGTGGTATACTTTTGCCATGCATCCCCTTCTTTACGCCCATCAAACCGTTCCGCCGCATCGTCGGGTCGGGGCGCTTGTGGCACACACCCCTGAACTCGGGTGGGCGTTTTCGCTCATGCATGATTTTTCGAACGCCGACGTCTACATGGTCGGCGGCACGGTGCGCGACGCCATCCGCGGCATCGTCCCCCACGAGCTGCATACGCTTGTGCGAGACGTCTCGCCCGCAAAACTCACGCGCTGGCTTTCGCGTCGTGGCGCCGTGGAGCGCACGGGCGACGGCGTTTGGGCGTTTACTCCGAGCGACGCGCCGCGTGTCGTCGAAGTGGCGCTGCCGCGCGTACGCATCCCTGACGCTTCCACGCATCACGCCGATTTTTTGCCCGACGAAAAACTCCGCCTCGAAGACGACCTTGCTGGCCGCGATTTCAGCGTGAACGCCATGGCGTACAGCCTGCGCGACGGACGTCTCACCGACCCCTACGGCGGCTTGCATGATTTGAACCGCTACCACAGCATCCGCCCGATCCGTTCGGCGCACGACCACTTCGGCCAGGAACCGGGCTCACTCGTGCGTGCGCTGCGCCTGGCTACGCAGCTTGGCGCAACACTCGAGACCAAAGCTTGGCACGCGCTCGCCTCGGGTGCGCACCGCATCCACGCCTCGCACCACGACGACAACGGCCTCGCGCGCTACTCGGTACCGCGGCACGAGCTCGGTCGTGATGTTCTCCTCGGCCTGCAAGCCGACGCCCTCCACTTTGTGCGGCTCCTGCGCGAAAGCGGCCTCTTTCGTCACGTAACGCCCGAACTTGGCGGCCTCGACGACATCCGTCATGCCGACGGCGAAAATGGTTGGACGAAAACCGAGCGCCTCCTTGCCGCACTGCGCGATCCGGCGCACTTGCGGCTCTACGGCATCGTTGTTCCCACGGCAACGCTGCTTCTTGTTGCGCTCGTCTACTTTTTGGAAGAACGCTCAAACGATAGTCTGCGCTCGCTCATCACACGCTTGCACCTCCATGCCGCCGCCGATCCGCGGCTCGTTTGGAACCACGAGGACGCCATGTGGCTGCTCGACCATGCGCACCAGATCGACGAACATAACCCGGAACACGAACCGCTCTCGCGCATCGAGCGCTTTGTCGCCGGCGTGCGCGGTGCCGAGTTGCTCGCGCTTGTCCACGCCGCGCACATCGCTCGCGGCTCGCACGATGCAGCGCGCGATCGCATCCACGGCTGGCGGGATCTTGCCCGGCCACCACGTGCGCGGCGTTCTCGCAAAAGTGCGCGACGCCCAGCTTGCCGGGCACATTTCGAACCGCCGCTCGGCGCTTGACTTTGCACGCTATCTCATTTGTCATGGTGACGTATGCTAAACCATCCCAATTCGTTCGTGCAGATGGCCGTACACGCCATCATTGGTTCGCTTCTCGGCCTCACAGCTGGTCTCGTTATTGGCTTCATCATCATGTACATCGGCGGCCTTATCCCACCATTTACCGACGCCAGCGAAGGCCCTCATCAAATCGCCCCGTTCCTCGGCATGGGCTTTGGCAGCGTCATCGGCGCCTTGCTCGGTGGACTGGTAGGCACGAAACGCTAACCATCAATACACGACAAGCTCCGACTTAGCGCCGGAGCATTTGTGTTACTGCCCATCGGTGAAACTCGTGCGCTGTTGAATCAAGAAATTCTTGGGGGTCTATCCAGCAGACCTCATGATCTTCTTCACCAGATCCTTCTTTTTGTACATCAGTACAGACGCCAACATAATACTGTCCAAGCTTATTAAGCGGTCCG
>CAYZRQ010000059.1:0-4161 GCA_964480895.1 uncultured Gammaproteobacteria bacterium
GCCAACCGGCTCGTCTTTTGTTATACTCGGACTACATAATCGATCCCTATGCGTCGACGGAATCCTGAAATGGGCGGAACTATGAGCAAGATGGGGGAATATGCCAAGGTCGGAGCTTTGGTGGGTTTACCGGCGATAGTATTCGGTCTTATTGCGCGAAATGAAGCCGAAGGGAAAAAGCTTCAAGAGCAGCTTGCGCGGGAGCATATCGTCTTGTCGGTTCCGGGGGATGCCTGGTCGTCGAGCGCCGATCATGCCATTGCTCTCAAGCAAGCGCTTGAAAAACAAGGATATAGCGTTGAGGGTATGGATATTCGTTTGGCTGTTGATACGGACGCTACCGAGATGAACCTTGATAACACCGTGCAGATCAAGGTCTTCGAGGACGGTTGGGACAAGGGTTTTTCTAAGCCATGGCACGGTAAAGGCATGATCGACCTCAACGTCAACGGCAAGTCCCATTCCCGTTCATTCGAGGCGGAAGGACGAAGCGATAAAGACGATGCTCTTGGGACGGTATTTCATGAGCTGAAAGGAGCTGAAGCAGCAATCATCGCCGAACTTGGGTAATCAGTTCAAAAGACGAGCCGGATGGCTCGTCTTTTGCTTTTCCGCTTGCGTAAAATGCCTTAATCCGCTTTACTTGTGGCGCAGCAGCTGGGGTAGCCGAAGTTTTCACCCCAAACCAGGGAGGCCGCATGGCCCTCAACCTCACGGTTTTTTCGAGAATCGTGGTTCGGGACTCGAACGACCTTTCGCACGCCGTCGTGCTCGAGCCCGGTGACTACGTTCTCGTCGAAACCGCTAATCCTTCCGGTGCCTCGGTGCCCTGGCTCATCGTCATAGGCACAACCCACGGCGCCGCATCGTCGTGGTGGCAGGAGCAAGTTCGTAACGATCTTGTGAGCATCGACGACGCTTCCGCCGCCTGACCCGCCTCCTCATCCGCCCCGGCCTTGCGCCGAGGCGGACTTCTTTTTTGGCGAGTTGGGGGTGGACACTGTCTCGCTCGTTCGGCGGTTCCGCTACGCCGCAACGGCTCGCGAAGCTCGCCTGCGGCTGTGCAGAAGCGCCTCCCTCCGCGACACAGTGTCCACCCCAGAGCCCATGATGTTGTCATCCTGCTAAAATGCTGACATGAAGTCTCGCGCCCAACGCATCGTCCTCGGCATCGACCCAGGCTACGGCCGGCTGGGATTTGGTGTGATTCGGTGCGGCACAAAAGTCGAGGCGCTTGCGCATGGCGTGATCACCACAGCCACGCACGGTGAACCGGCAAGTCGATTGCGCGAAATTGCCGCCGACTTACGAGTCGTTTTGACGAAATATCGTCCCGATTTGCTCGTTCTTGAAGAGATCTTTTTTGCGAAAAGCACGACAACGGCACTCAAAGTTGCTGAAGCTCGCGGTGTCGTCATGCTCCTTGCGGCCGAGGCGGGCGTTCCCGTCGTCAATGTTAAGCCCAACGAGGTAAAACTCGCGGTTACCGGCTACGGTCGGGCAGACAAACGTCAAATTCAACAGATGGTCAAGACGATTTTTGCGCTCGCCTCCGTTCCGCGCCCCGATGACGCCGCCGACGCGCTCGCCATAGCTTACACTGGCGCTTCGCTGCTGTTGTTGTAACGTCATTTCGAGCTATCATGAGCATGAACCGTATGACTGCGCTCACGTTTTCCATGGCGCTTGCGCCGCTTCCACCTGTCGACTCCGCGCGCCGCGCGGTACTTCTGCTTGCTCGCGGCGTGCAAGGGAAGGGCGGGCGGGCACTGCTTGTCGGCGGCTGTGTGCGCGACATGCTTCTTGGCGTTGAGCCGAAGGATTTTGACGTTGAAGTGTATGGCGTGGCGTCGGCCGGTTTGGCCGAGCTTTTGGCCGGGATCGGGCCGTACAAGGACGTCGGCAAGGCGTTTGGCGTGCTCGGGCTTGTCGTCGACGGGAAAACGATCGACGTCGCGCTCCCGCGCACCGACTCCAAAGTTGCACCCGGCCACACGGGATTTTCCGTGCACTCGGATCCGTCGATGACGTACGCCGAGGCCGCTCGCCGCCGTGATTTCACCGTGAACGCCATCATGCTTGACCCTTTGACCGGCGAGGTCATTGACCCGTGCCACGGCGCCGAGGATTTGCAGGCGCGGGTGTTGCGTGTCGTTAATGCGGCCTTGTTTGCCGATGATCCACTGCGCGTTCTGCGCGGCTTACAGTTTGCGGCACGGTTCAATCTTCATGCTGACGATGCGACGAAGGCCGTTATGCGCAAGGCTGTGCCGCGCCTTCTTGAGCTGCCGCGTGAGCGCATCGGCGCGGAATGGCGCAAGCTCCTTTTGCTTGCCGAGCGGCCGTCGGTCGGGCTAGAGCTTGGTATGGAGCTTGGTGCGTACGACGTGCTTCACCCCGAGCTGCCGCCACTCGCACGCACTGAACAGGAGCCCGAGTGGCATCCCGAGGGTAATGTGTGGATTCACACGCTCATGGCGGTTGACATGGCCGCGAAGATTCTTCGCCGCGAGGAGCTGTGGGGCGACGACGCCTACGCACTGATGCTCGGAGTTTTGTGCCACGACTTCGGCAAGCCCGCGACAACCGCGGTTGAAGACGGCCGCATTCGTTCCCGCGGCCACGAAGAGGCGGGGCGCGAGCCGACGCGCCTGTTCCTTGAGGCGCTTGCCGTGAGCCACGACGTGCGTGACGCAGTCGTGAGTCTTGTCGTCCACCATCTTGCGCCGTCGATGCTTTATAAATTGGAACACATGCCTTCCGGTGTGCCGGTCAGCGACGGAGCGATCCGTGCGTTGGCGCGGCGCGTACACCCGGCAACTATGGCGCAGCTTGCGCTTGTGAGTGAGGCGGATTTTTGTGGAATGGGCCCGTTTGCCGATGCACACGAGCCGTCACACAAGCGATTCCGGACTCACGATCCGTACGGAACGTGGCTGCTTGAACGCGCACGTGCCGTTGGTGCTGCCACGAGCCGACCGCCGGACGTGATTCGCGGCAAGGAACTCCTTGAGCTCGGCTTTGCGTCGGGATCTGCCATCGGTGAACTCATTGCGCTCGCAAACGCATTGCGCGATCACAATGGCGCAACGCACGACGACATTGTCGCCATGCTTGAGGGCACCGCCGGAAGTTACGATGCGGCCAAATCGCGCCTGGAGTGCGCCTAGCCAAAAACGAAGACCTTGCGCCGGGAGGGCTTTCTCGTTACCGTTTTACTGCTATGCGCTTGCCGCTGCGGTGCATTATTCACGGCTCGCTCCGCAAACATCTCCGCGAAATGGGGGAGGGGTTCCGTATGTTCCGCGAGGCCGGCATCGACGTAGTCGCTCCCGAATTTTCCACCGTCGTGAAGGACGAGGACGGCTTTCTCTTTTTCCACGGCGAGGAGCGTTCGGATCCGCGGTTGATCGAGCTCCTCTATCTTCAGGAGCTACGCCGGCTTGGTCGCCATGGATTCAGCTATTTCGTCAATCCGGACGGATACATCGGGAAAAGCGTGTCGTATGAACTCGGCATTGCGCAGGCGAGCAATGTGCCGTGCTACTTTTCATCGCGGCTTGCCGACCATCCGGCCTACATCGGGGAAAATAGCGTGTGGAGCCCGGAATCGCTCGTCCAGTACATCGTCACCTATCGGCGATTGCCGACGCTGTCGCATGTTTCGTCATCCATGGAGCGTTTGTGGAAACAGGTTATCGTGCCGGGCTCGGTCGTGTCGGCCGGTGCGGTCATCGAGTACCAGCCCAATCGGGGCGACGAGCGACAGATCATGTTGGTGCGCACACATAAATGGAGCCACCAGTTTTCCGTGGTCGGGAGTCGTGTTAGGCGGCGGGAACGAGTGAGAGACGCGTTGGTGCGGCAAGTGAAAGATGAAACCGGACTTGATGGTCTCGTGGGACGCCATGTTTGTACATTCGACGAGATTGAGCACGCCGGCCATTACGACACCAGCGTCCAGCGGGTGTTCGTCGACAATGTAGTCCGTGTCGATTCGCGCCATGTCGTCCTGAATGAGGAATCCCAGGAATACGTCTGGATGCCGGTTCGACGGGCGCTCCGCGAGCTGCCTATCGAGCCCAATGCGCGCCATACACTTGAACGTTATTCACTTAACAACAAACCCCCGGCCTAAGCCGAGGGTTTGTTGGAGCGGGT
>CAYZRQ010000060.1:0-4049 GCA_964480895.1 uncultured Gammaproteobacteria bacterium
ACGGCATGGTGTACGGCGGCGGATTTATTGCGCTCGAATACATCAACATTTTCCGCCACTTCTGCCTTTCATGCACCGTGCTCATGCGCGGAAAGGGATTTTGGTCGTCGACCGTCGCCCCGCAGGTTTCGGACGTACTCCGCCATCACGTCGAGGCGCAGGGCGTTACGGTATTTGTTGATGAGCCCTTGCCCAAGCTTGTCGGCGAAGCGGCCTTGTCGGGCGTTGCGACGCGTACTCACGGTACGCTGCCCGCGGATATTCTCGGCGTGGGCATCGGCATATCGCCCGACCGTTCGCTTTTTTCCGAGGCCGGTATTGCGATGCGGCAAGGCATCGTTGTCAACGAATATTTGGAAACATCGCACACGGGAGTGTATGCCGCAGGCGACAGTGCGGAGTTTTTTGACGTGAACGTCGGTCGTCATGTGGTTTACGGTAATTGGATGAACGCGAGCGCGCAGGGCAGGGCAGTGGCACACATCATGCACGGTGAGCGCACGCCATTTTCGCTCGTGTCGTCGTACGCAACGAATCTGCTCGGTATGCAGGTCGTGTTTGTCGGCGACGTCGACCGTGCCGCGGCCGACGAAACGCGCCTCGTCACTACACGGTCCGACGCGGCGGAGGAACGCTTTTACCGTGCGGGTAAGCTTGTCGGCGGCGTGCTTGCAGGCGACACGCGTTCGCGCATGGCGCTCGCCGCGGAAATTCGGGGATAATTCGGTTGTCGACAGCGTTCGCTGTGCAATAATGACCCACGATATGCAGCTCGACTCGCGAAACACCTACGCCACGCTCGACCCGAACGACATTGGGTACGGCATTGAACACCTGCCCGAGCAGATTCGGCTGGCGTGGGACGAAACGCGCGATTTCACGGCTCCGGCGGCGTACGCTCGTGCAAACGCCATCGTCATTGTTGGCATGGGCGGTTCGGCACTCGGTCCGCACGCCGTCCTCGCGGCCACGGGCGAACGCTTGAAGGTTCCCGTCACCATCGTGAACGACTACCAACTACCCGGATGGGTTGGCAAAAAGACGCTCGTTCTTTTATCGAGTTTTTCGGGAGCAACGGAAGAAGTCCTCACGGCGGGCGACGACGCAGAAGCGCGCGGCGCCATGATTGCCGTGCTTGCGTCAAGCGGCGAGCTCGCGAAGCGCGCAAAGGCGCGCCGATGGCCGATGTACGAGTTTCATCCGGGCGATTTGGCGAAGCAGCCGCGTTTTGGCGCGGGGTTTTCCATTGCTGGCGTACTCGGCATGCTCGAGCGCATGCGATTTTTGAAAGTTTCGTCAGCCGAGCTCGAACGTATGCGCGGCGCGATGGGCGAAGTCATCGACGCATGCGCCGTGGACGTTGCCTTTGCCGACAACCCGGCGAAAATAGTCGCCGACGAGTTGGCTGGCAAGGCCGTGCTCGTCGTTGGCGCCGAGCATCTTGTTGGCGCTGCGCACATCGTCGCCAACCACGTCAACGAATCGGGCAAGCAGTTCGCCGTTTTCCAAGCGCTGCCGGAACTTGACCATCACTTGCTCGAAGGCCTCACTTTCCCCAAGGGCTTTGCGGCAAAAACGATCGCATTCATGCTGACGTCGGAGCTCTATCACCCGCAAAATCACAAACGCCTTCGCATTACGGCTGACCTGTTTGAGCGCCAAGGACTCTCCGTTATCGAATACGAAACGCACGGCGACGAACGCCTGGAGCAGCTGGGCGAGGTGCTCCAGTTCGGCAGTTTCGTCAGTTACTACCTGGCAATACTCAACAAACAACATCCTGACAGCACGCCGTTCGTCGACGAATTCAAGCGACTGCTTCGCAGGGCGTAATATCGTTAAAAAAAGAAGCCCCGCACCTTTCCTGTCGGAAAGATGCGGGGTTTACGTTTTGGCACTAGGGACAAGTGCCGCGTTCGCGCATGATCTTGAGCGAATCGGGACGGAGCTTCGCACACTTCGGGTTCGTGGGCGCGTCGGCGGAAGCCGGCGTCGCGGACGAGCCGCTGGTGTAGCCGATCTGCTCGTCAACCGCCTCAACGGCCTTGGCGCTCACGTGGCCAATACGCTCCTTGAGCGCGATGACGCGGTTCACGCCGAGCGCACCGAGCACGGCCACGAGGATGAGGATGGTGACGGGAACGAGGTAGACGGCCCTTGCGGCCTTGTCGCCGTCGTCCTTCGTAATCTCCTCGTGGCGCTTGGCGAGGTTCGGGTACTTGCGCACCGCCATGGCCCAGACGTTGCTGCGCACAATCGCGAGCAAGCCCGCGACGAATGCGACCACGCCGCGCTCCACCGGACCGAGCCCGATGAGCCACGCCGTGATGACGAGAACGATCACGGTTGCGGTCGCGACGAGAACGGAATTCCCCACTTTCGTGAAGATGACGTTCTTCTTGAGCGCATCTGAGACCGCGGTCACCTCGGCCTCGTTGGTGACGAAGCGCTTGATCACGCGCCCGACGTAACTCGCGCCCGACGTCGCCTCCTGGAGCACGGCAAGAGCCACGTGGTTCCAGATGATGAGAAAGGCCATGCAGAGCACGGCGGCGGCGAAGTTGAACGGCTCGAGGCTGATGATCTCTTGGTAGCTCGAGAGCATCGCGGGCGCGGCCTCGTGGTCAACCATCATCGCGAGGAACATGCCGTACGCGATGCCGAGGACGCCGAGGCTGCCCGAGAGGATCAGGAGTACCAGCCGCTGCACGATGGCCGGCCGTGCCTCGACGTTTTCCTGACCGCCTTCATTGCGCTCGACGTTACGCGTCATTGACGCGGCGCCGAGCACGGTGAGGGCGAGTAGAGCGACGAAGCTCACCATGGTGAGCTCGAACGTCACCGACGGCAGGAAGATGGCGACGAGGAGCATGGCGCCGCACCAGGCGATCATGCCGGCGACGACACGCGTTGCCGCATTGCCGGCCGCGCGTCCGATCTGCGCCAACCGGCGCAGCTTCTCGCGCTTGCCGCTCGGCGGCAGGCCGACGTAGTTGCCCACGCCGTCCAAGAAGTCGCTCACCTTGCCGACGAGCGCTGCCTCGTTCGGCCGCCTTGCCACGTAGCCGAGCGCGAGATACTCCACGAACGGCAGGGAGAGCGGGACGAGGCGGCGTGCGCGGCGATCGGTTTCCCGCTCGACCACGTCGCCCGCCGCGCCCTGCGCTTCCGGCGTACGGCGCATCTGCCAGTCGCGGTAGTCCCGCAGCGCGCCTTTCGCCTCCGCGCTCTTCGGGATCTCCTTGCGCGTCGCGTCGGGCGCCTTGTTCATGGCCTCGAACAGGCCGACGATCGTGAGGCCCGCGTCGCCTTCGACCTCGGGGGCGATGTCGACCCCGGGCCTGATCTCGCGGCGCAGGATGCCGAACAGGGCATAGACCATGTCCTGCTCGGGGGCGGTGAATCCACCGACGATCATGAGCACGTCCTTCGGCGCCGCCGCTTGTGCGGGGGGAGGGGGTGACTTCGTGAAGGCGAGGTCGAGCTTGCCGGTCTTGAACGCCTTCCAACGCCTGACGATCTTGTCGCGAGCCGCCTCGGGGGTGAGTCCGCTGTCGCGGCGAAGTTCCTCGACGCCGTCGACCGCACCGTTCGTGAACGTCGCGATCGCCTGGCGGAAGCCGGGCGTGCCGAGATGCGATTGTGCGACGCGTTCGCCGATCGTGCGGGCGGCGAGGCTCGTGACGGTGCTTGGCACCGAGGCGAGCAGGAGCCCGATCGTGCCAACCAGACCCTCGTCGTCGAGGATGCTGGTGTCCATGCCGCTGATCCAGCGCGTGATCTCGGCCTCGATCTGTTCCCAGCCCGCTGACATGAGGTTATCGAAAATGCTGTTATGGGCCACGAGGCCTCCTTCGGCTTTGCCCGGCGGAAATGCCGGGACACACCAGGCTAGCAGTTTTAGAGCTTTTCGTCAACCGTTAGCCCAAAAAGAGACGTCTACGGCTTGACAAAACGGCCAAGATATGCTAAGATGATGAGTCTTGAGGATGCCGCGTCGTGCTAATGATGGCCGACAAAACAGCCTTGAGCGCACCCCGGAGTTCCCA
>CAYZRQ010000061.1:0-4041 GCA_964480895.1 uncultured Gammaproteobacteria bacterium
CGTTGGGTCATTATCGACAAGGGTGTGGACAGGCGGCGCGAGCACTTGTCAAAAAACGATCGCGTTGCTACGATGATGCCGCTTCGAAAAACAGAACTACGGGACGGTAGTTCAATTGGTTAGAGCACTGCCCTGTCACGGCAGAAGTTGCGGGTTCGAGTCCCGTCCGTCCCGCCATAAAAACGCGACCCACCCGGGTCGTGTTTTTATATTTGGGAGACGATAAAAGATTGACCAGTCCCTTATATTGTGATGGCCGCGCCTGAGGCGCGCCACTTAATGAACAGAATCGGTCAAATTATATAAAATTTTTCGTAAACGGAAGACCCGCTCCTAAAAAACGATGTGCTGTAACTCGCCAACAAGCGGTGCGTCAGAGGCGGTTACCGCAACCCAGAGGAGTTCAAGAACATTCTCGGAAGAAAGATGCGCCGTCACCGATGCGGCATCCGGCTCTTCCACAATTCCGCCATCCTGCACTTCCCCGCTCTCGTCGACAACTGCCCAACCCGGCCGCTTGTCTTCCGATTGCGCCGGCCCCGGAGTCTCTTCCCACGCAACCGCGACTGCGTCGTTCGTGCAGCTTACATGCGCGAACCAGCCGTTGCCGAGCGTCTTACTCGTAAACGTCGCACCGCCATTCTCGGAGCGAAGCAGCGTCACGTCGCCCGCTCCATGATGCGCGACCCAGACGTGGTCATCATCGGTGATACAAATGTCCGGGTCACCACTCTTCGCACTGACGATTTGTTGTTCATCGCGCCAACTGGTGCCCGCGTCGTCGGAGCGTCGAAGCCAAACGGTATAGTCCCCTTCCCGATTGTCGCGCCACACGACCATAACATCGTCGCCATTCGCGTCTACCGCCGCCCACACTGGTGCCGCCGTTGACGCGTCGATGCGCTGCGCACCACTCCATACGCCATCGGCAAACACGCGCAGTATGATTTTCGTCAACCCCATTTTTTCGATACCCTCGTGCCATGCAGCGAAAATCTTTCTCTGCGTTGCCGCCAAAGAAAGCCCGTTGCCCGTACCGAGCGTGACTGCATCGCCAAAACTCTCGGCGTCGTCAAACGACAGCGCAACCTGCACAGACATATTTCTTCCGCTCGCTTCTGTCCAACCAACCACGACGGTATCGCCTGACTTCGCAATCGCCGGCAGATCGACGTTTCCGGTTGCAATCGTTTGTGTGTCCATGACGTCACCCGCCGCATTTCGCGTCATAACCACCACGTCATCATTAACAATGGCGACAAGCAGCGACCCATCGCCATTCGCCACAACCTGTTCCGCGTTATTGAACCCGAGACTCATCGCGCTCGGCGCGCCCTGCACGCTCGCCACGACTGCCGGGAGTTCCTCGTGGCGCAATGTTGACGCGTACATCGCCGCCCCAATGATGGCCGCGAGGCAAACGACAACACCCAAAAGTAGCAACGTACGCTTCATATCCGAGGACAATACCACCACAAGCAACCTGTGTGTAGACGAATGGTCACGAATATTGCAAAAATGCCAAAGCAGGGCTACCCTCGTCGATAACCGAAAGGAGACGCCATGGCACTCGCGCTCGTGATGGGCGCGTCGGAACTCGTCGTCGCCCTTGTCGTGTTTTTCGCAATCCGTCTCTCGCGCCGTCCAAAACGCCCGACGCCACCGCGCCGAGCGCAACAACAACCATTCAACCTCAACCGCCTGCTTCGCGAGCATACCGTTCGCGATTTGCGTCAAGCGCTCGTCGACAAAACTGTCGCGCTCGACGTTGCCAAGCGGCAACGCCGCGAAGCGAACGTGAGGCTTGCGCGAGCCATATACGCCAAAGCACCGCAAACGAGAATCGACGAGCTTGAGTCCGCGGCCGCGAACGCTGACGATCAGGTGCTCGCGCTCACGACCGGACTTGATGAAATCCGTTCCCGTCTCGCCGTCTTCCCCTGCGGATGACGGCGTTTCTGTTGACGAAAATACCCTACTGCGTCGAGAACTCGTACGCCGCGCGATTCAGCTCGGCGATCGTCGCCGCGAGGCCGTCGAACATCGGCCCCTGGCTCATAACGCACAACACATACGGCGACTCGGCGTAGACAATGCCGCAGTCGTTCAGCGCCTTGCCAGCTCTCCCATCGACAAGTTCTACCGATGACTCGCCGAATTTGTGCGCAACCGCCACGGTGTCGGGAACCCCGGCGGCCAAGGCATCGCGGTATTCGCTCGCGACAAGCAGACGCAGCGCCTCTTCGGACTTCACTTCGGAAAGCCACGTGCCGTTGTAAAGGATGCGGAAAAAACGCGAAAACTGACGAGCGGAAATGGCATAGGTATCGCTCGGTAAAGGCGCGCCGAGATCGTCGAGCATATCCGTGAGCACGTCGGCGTCAAGATAGTTCATAAGCATCGCCATCGCGATATTGTCGGAATGGACGATCATCAGCCGCAACAACTCGGATACGGTATACGTCGTACCGATCTCAACGCGCTCTGACGGCACGATCTCTTGCGTGTGCCCTGCTGAAAACGAATCGTTCTCGAGCGTCATCGTGTCTTCGAGGATCGTGGGATCGCTTTCGGAAAGTTTGAGGTACACGAGCATGATCGGTACTTTCATGAGACTCGCCGGATAATACGCGTCGTCGCCGTCGATCGCCGTCCACATCGCGGTGTCGAGATCGCGGTAATACAGCGATACGGTTGTTGCCGCGTCGCTCGCCTTGGCAGTGGCGATGACGGATGCCAACGCGTCCCGAAGCGGAGCGAACTCGAGCGACTCGCGCGACGCGTCGACACTGCATGCGAGGAGCGGTTTGACGTAGGCGTAGTCGGTATCGGTATCGCGCAGGACTTTGCCGAGCGCTGTGCGATTATCGGCGTCGCCGCGCAAACCGTAGCTTACGCCAAGCCCGGCCGCAAAACACAAAACGCCGACTGCCGCGTACCGCCATGTATGCACCAGAAACGCCATAACGGGCCCATGGTAGCGCGAAGGCACAAAAATGAAACATTAGCTGTGGATTGAGATATCGACACTATTTCCCGATGCGGAAACGAACGCCACGCGATCGCGCGCGGCAACAAGGCGCCGGTGCGCCAAAACGGCGCGGAAGCGCGGCGCGAACGACGCCGACGGCGCATCGGCAACAACGGGATACATGCCGGAAAAGAGAACAAGCTGACGAGCAAGCGCATCGTCGTCGCAAGCAAGAAAAATCGGCGTGTGGGGACGATACATGGGAAGTGCAAGCGCAACGTCGCCGGCGCTCGCTGTGGTGGCGATCGCCTCAATGAGCCCGCGCGCCGCAAGCATGCCGACCGTATGCGCTACGGCGTTCGCGTGGTTCGTCACCTCGTCGAGCGGTTCGGCGATCACGTCAAACCGCGACGCCTCGGCCTCACGGACAACCGACGCCATCGCGCTCACGGTCGCCACGGGGTAACGCCCGCTCGCGGACTCGGCCGAAAGCATGACTGCGTCGGCATGGTCGAGCACGGCGTTCGCGACGTCGGAAATCTCGGCGCGCGTCGCCCGAGGGTTGCGCGCCATCGAGTCGAGCATGTGCGTGGCAACGATAATCGGCTTGTGCGCGCGTCGGCATTCCTCAACAAGCGTTTTTTGGACGATAGGCACGTCCTCCATAGGTATCTCAAGCCCCAAATCGCCGCGACCGAGCATGACGCCATCGACCGCGCCCAAAATGTCACCAAACCTGTCGATCGCCGCCTTCGTTTCAATCTTCGCCATAATCCGCGGCGGCCGAACGCCGTTCGCGCGCGCTGCCGCCGACGAGATGCGACGGACGTGAATAGCAACGTCGGGATCGGAAATAAACGACAGGACGACCCAATCGACGCCTTGTGCGACGCCGAACATGAGGTCGTCGTAATCTTTGTCGGTAAACGGGTCAACGCTCACATCGGAATCGGGAAGGTTGAGCCCTTTGCGCGATTTGAGCACGCCGCCCACGACGACCTTTGCGGAAATCGTCTTGCCGCTCACGCGCGTCACCACGGTTTCCATAAAACCGTCGTCAAGCAAAATTC
>CAYZRQ010000062.1:0-4016 GCA_964480895.1 uncultured Gammaproteobacteria bacterium
CATCACGACGATGACACACCTTGAAGGCGCATGGAAAGAGGCTGCGACGAACGAAATCTTCTTCGGACGCCAAGCCGATTTGCTTCGCAACGGTATGGCCATTGCCGAGGACTATGACGCAACGCTCACGATCGAAAGCGAGATCCCCATGGCGATTGGTATGGTGGCGTTTGACGACAATATCCTGCAAGAGGCGCTTGACCGCGGTCACGGCGTTGGCACGCATTGCGACATAAGTCCGACCACACGGTTCACCGATGCGCAGCTCGCTCTCGAGTTCACGCGACGTAAACGCGCAGTCGACGCGCTCATCGGCAAAACGAACAATCTCGGCTGCTCGGGCGGTGGCGGATATAGCAATTGGTACGCCGGCGCGGTCGGCGCAGGACTCAAGTACATCGACGGCGGCGTCGGCTACCACTACTTGGCGTTGCCGCTCGCAGAACGTCCCGATGGCTGGACCGACGAGGCGATCGCAAGCACATACTTCCACGATCCCGCGCCGCAAAATGCCAGCGACTTTTTCCACCCGTTCCGCATCGGCAAGGTTGGATTCACCGAAGATACCGACGGCAAGCTCCTCATGAGCGGCGGCACGCTGCCGCGTATGGAAAATCTTGATGAAACCGGCGGCTTCACGTTACACGAGGACGTCGATTGTCCGCGCGGCGTCTGTCCATTCACGGTTGACGATGTCGAGGCGGCCGTGTCGTTCCTCGAAACGTTTATCGCGAACGACGACCACTCGCGACCGGCAAAAATCACTTTCTATTTCGCGACTGACGCGTTCGACGATAAAAATGAAACCGTCTTGCGCGCCTTCTTTTCAGCGATGCGCGAGTTCGTCGAGGACGGGAGTGTTGTGTGGGCGACGCAGCGCGAGGTGTACGACGTCATGGAAGACTATTACACGCTCTAATGTGGCGTGTTGACAAACCGTCGATTTTTTGGTATCGTCATTGGTTCCTGGAGAACGATGTGCTCATCCATCCGACCCTCGCCCGTACCGTGAAAAACGAGATCGATAAGCAGTTCCCGACATGGCGGGGTATGACCGACGTCCGCATGGGCGAACGCACGCTGCCGCGCATCATCCTGATCGATCTCGACGCGCTCGGCCTCGGCGGCCTCGTCGCCGTCGCGAGCGGTTCGAGCAACGAGATCTTCGGCGCTGGCCACCTCACGATCAACGAATGGTGGCGCCCCGGTGGACAAGGTGCTGTCCTCAAAGGCGGCTACGACGTGCTCGACGCCATGAACGTCGGCCGCGTGCTCGGCTACATCCACGTGAATCGCCTCGGATTTTCGGCGATGACCGGCGGCGGCGTGTCCGGAGCGGTTCAGAGCTTCTTCAACCAAAACCGCGGCGAGTATAGCGCGTTCGTCAAGGTCGAATTCGTCCGCGACGGCGGCGAGCGGTTCCCGTGGCGAGCCAAACCGCGTGCGTAGCCACGTAGCACGTCAACGCCATGCGCCCGTCCCCTCACCGGGATGGGCGTTTCTTTTATTCCGTCACCGTCAACGTCCCCTTCATCCCCATTTGCCGGTGCGAGCCGACGGAACAGTAGAATTCGAACGTACCGGCTTTGTCGGCAATAAATTCGATCGCCTCGCTCGCGCCCGTGGCCAGCCGGCTCGTCGCAACATCAAACTCGTCGATGACGAAATCGTGGAACCCTTCGACGTTCGTGAGCGTAATGCGCACCGTATCGCCTTTCTTCACCGTCATCGCGGAAGGCGTGAACGCAAAACTCTCGGCGCTCACCGCAAACGTGCTCACGCTCGCCGCAGCGTCCGCACTGGCTTCCGCGTCCGCATCGCCCCCAACAATCACATTATCGACTGCGGAATCTCCGTCGTAATCTACGTCAATAAGCGTATCATCAACCGGCTCACCACCATCTTCGGGAAGAACGGGCTGGGTCTGGGTCACATCGTCCGTAACGGTAGTGTCTGTCGTTGACGAAATGTCGCTCGAGAAACAGCCGGCACCAAGGAACACCAACAGCCCCAAAACCAACAGCGTATTTCGCATAGCATTTCAGATTAAGACATCACCCAAATTATTCTAACAAACCTTGTGCGTTGCGGTAGGCGAAGCGCTCTTGCACGCTTTCCGGCAGTCGACCGATGAATGCGCGAGCGTAATCGGTGAGCCGGAATCCGACATCCTCGTCCATCGACCACAAGATTTGCGCGCCGCGGTCCGTCCCCCACATGACTTGGTCAGGATGACGAAGAATAAAGTTTTTCCACGTTGCAATATCTTCGTCGAGCAGCGGTTCGTACGCTTCAAAGTGCGCGAGGAATTGTTCTTTGCTGACTTCGGGACGCAAGAGAAAGTCGTCGCCGTACAGTTCGTCAACGCCGTAATACACGTTCGGGTGGTTCGCGAGAATCTCGTCGATCCCCGAAAGATCCTGTCGCCCTTCTTCCCCGTACACGACGAGCTGATCGCCGTGAAAAATGAACGTCACATTCGGATAGAGGTCGGCCGCGCGTTCGAGATTGTCCTGATGGCCGCGCCCCAGGTGGACGTAGACGATAAGGTTGTTCTCGACGAGGAGCGGGTAGATGCCCTGCATTCGCGGATCGTCGGGCGGCAATTCAGGCGCGCCGCCGTCGCGGGCGTACAGCCCGATCTCGCCGTAGCCGTCGAAAAGTCCGGGCGCGATGGCGAGCATGGCTTGGAGCGTTGCTGCGTTGACAGTGCCGGAACCATCCGGACTATCGTCGTGATCCGGCGGTATGATGAACGGGACGAATTGTTCCGGATAACGCTCCATGGTGCGATCCACGACATCAACCATCGGCTCTGCCATTTCTTTCCAAACCGGAAAAAACGCAAATACTTTTTCCGTCCCTTCGGTCGCAAATTGGCACGCGATCTCATCGATGGTGATGTTGCCGCCAAGCACCGGTTGACCACGCGCACCCAGCGCGGCAAGCTCACCGCCCAACGGACCGTCGGGAATGGACGCAACGTGAATGTGCGTGTCCCACAAGGGGCCGGTGTAGTAGCCCCCCGGAAAGTCGCGAACGCGTTCGGGACAGTCGATATCCGCAAACGCGGCGTCAACGCGATCGTCAAACGCAACATTGCGCGAGGCGAACCACCAGCCTGCAAGAACGCCAATCACCGCAAGGACGATCATGACGAAAAACGCGTTTCGCATATGCAACGATTATACGGGATAAGTAACATCATTGACGAAACGGCAAAAATCGCCTAGCATTTCGTCGCCGATCTCTTATCGGCGCACATGCGGCCGTTGGCCGTTTTGGAGGAAACCTTGGTCGCAGTTCACAGCGAATTCACGCCCGACATCAACACGCCGACGTTCAGGAAGCTCGCGCTTCCGACTGAAGCGCACACCGCGGTTGGAAAATTCATGGTCATCGTCGAGCCGAGTGTCGTCGTCATCGGCTCGGATGTCCCCGGCCACAAGCCCGGCACGCCGTTCGCGCTCGAGGAGTGGCACGTGCACGGCAAGACGCGGCGTCGATACCACGCGTACGCCAGCATCTACACGCTGCGCCGCGCATTGCGGGAGCACATCGCCGGCTGGGCCGTCATGAACCAAGAGACGCTCCGCAAACTGCGCAACCTCGCCTACGCCGACCTGCTCGCCACCTATGGCGTGCAAACGCTCGACGGCAGCGCGTTCGCACAGCTTTCGCGCGACGTGCACGAGGCGGTCAACGACCCTGACAGCGGGCTGTCGATGACGAAGCGCGTGCACCACGCCATCAAGCTCTTCCACACCACCGTGGAGCGAGAAGGCACGCGCCGCACGCTCGGCTTCGCGAGCGTCACCGCGAACCTCGACGTACGCCTCCACGAACTCGCGAACATCGAACACGCGGTCGTCTCGGCCGGCACGCTCGTCGGCCATTACATCGACCAGATCATGGCGGTCGTGCGTGAGGAACGGGAGCGATTCGATCGACTCCTCGCCCTTCTCCCCCACGACCTCTTCACGAGCGCGACGATCAGCGACCTCGAAGCGGCGCAG
>CAYZRQ010000063.1:0-3870 GCA_964480895.1 uncultured Gammaproteobacteria bacterium
CGAGATCAATCGAGCCGATGGCGTCGTCGTTGCCGGGAATGACGTACGCAATGCCGGTCGGATTCACGTTCGAGTCGACGAGCGCGACCATGGGCACGCCCATGGTGGTTGCCTCGCGGACTGCGGTCTTTTCCGTTCGTGCGTCAACAATGAACAGCGCATCGGGAAGGCGCGTGAGCGTGGAAAGGCCGCCGATTTTTTCGTCCAGCTCTTCGATCTCGCGTGAAAACTGGAGCTGTTCGAGTTTGGTGTACTTTTTGAGTTCGCCCTTCGCCGTCTTGTCCTTGAGATCGAGATAGTGGCGAATGAGGCGCTGGAGCTGGCCAAAATTCGTGAGTGTGCCGCCGAGCCAGCGCGTCGTGATGTAGGGCATACCGGCGTCCTTGGCATAGGCCTCGATAATGCTCTGCGCCTGACGCTTGGTGCCGACGAACAGGATGTTACCGCCGCGCGCGGCGATCTCCGCGACGAACGCGAGCGTGCTTTCGAGCTGCGCCTGCGTCTTCTCGACGTCGATGATATGGACGCCACCGCGAACGCCGAAAATAAACGGCTTCATCTTGGGGTGCCAGCGGCTCGATTGGTGGCCGAAGTGCACGCCCGCCTTGAGCATGTCGATAACCGAAGGGATCTGCATAGTGTCCTTTTTACCGCGGCGTTTCCGGTCGGAGCCCCGAATCGGGGAGGATTCCTGGCCGAAAAACGAAACGCCTGTGGGATGAATAATGCGTGAACGGTGCGAAGCGTAGCCGCAAACCCCATTCCCGTCAAGCGATGAACATGGCGTCGCCGAAGGAGAAAAAGCGATAGCCGAGCTGTTTAGCCTCTTCGTACGCGGCAAGCACGTTTTCGCGACCGGCAAAAGCGCTCACGAGCATGAGGAGTGTTGATTTCGGCAGATGGAAGTTGGTGACGAGCCCATCGATGACACGAAATGTAAACCCCGGCGTGATAAACATATTGATTTCGCCCGCAAACGCCCGTAGCTCGCCCTCCGCCGCGACAACGCCTTCGAGCGCACGCACCGTTGTCGTACCGACCGCAATTACACGCCGGCCTTCAGCCTTTGCCGCCACGATGCGCTCTGCAACGCCCTCCTCGATCTGCACCCATTCGGCGTGCATGACGTGCTCCTCAATGGTTGACGTTTGGACGGGACGAAACGTACCGATGCCGACGTGCAGCGTCACCTCCTCGATCTGTACCCCTTTCGCGGCGATGCGCTCAAGAAGTTCGCGCGTAAAATGGAATCCGGCTGTAGGCGCGGCGACTGAGCCAACATGCTTCGCGTAAACAGTTTGGTATTTTCCGAAATCATCAATGGATGATGTCACATAAGGCGGCGTGGGAACCTCACCGTGTATGTCGCAAAATCCCATCATCTCATCGGCGGTCATGCACGTTTTCACGATAACGATTCCTTGTTGCGACACTGTCGCAATAAGAAAGTCGTGGCCAAAAAACGAAAGGGTCGATCCCGCGGGATACTTTTTTCCCGGGCGAATCAGACACTCCGCCTCCCCATCTCTCACTTTTAAGAGAAAAAGCTCCTGTTTCCCCTCCCGAAGCCGTGCCTTAAACACTTTGGTAACATTAAAGACAAGTACATCGCCTGTCCTCAACTCGTCGACGATGTCGTCAAACCGACGATGCGACGTCTTCCCTGTTTTCCGATCAAGCACAAGCAAGCGCGAATGATCGCGCGGCGATACGGAATGTTGTGCAATCATCGCCTTGGGAAGCGCGTAATCAAAAAGGGAGACGTCGGTCGGCATACAACGGACAAGCCTAGCAAACGCGCAAAGGATTGACAAAAAATCGACGTCGCGATACCGTTGCGCAACGAAAATTCTGCCGTAGATAAGCGGCGCCACGCTATGAAAGCCACCATCCACCCCACATACTTCCCGAACGCCAAAATCGTTTGCGCGTGCGGAGCCGCCTACGAAACCGGTTCAACGCTCGAGCACATCGATATCGAGCTTTGCGCCGCTTGCCATCCGTTCTTCACGGGCAAGCAGAAGATTGTTGACACCGCCCGCCGCGTTGAAAAGTTCACGGACCGCGCCGCCCTCCAGGGCGAAATGGTGACCGCGAAAGATAAGGCCAACAAAAAGGCGGCACGCGCGAAGGCCAAGGCCGCGAAAAAGGCCGACCGCGACATGTCGATCAAATCGGTTCAGCTTTAGGAGTACCCAAGAAAACGCCTCGTCGAACGACAGGCGTTTTCTGTTTGCCTGAAGAACAGGTATCCTCTTACCACTATGGAGTTCACGAAGCTCATCAATGATAAACGCGCCGAAGCCAAGGCGCTCGAGGCTCGTCTCATGGATCCCGCCGTGCTCGGCGACGCGAAAGCCTTGCGCGAGGGGAACATGGCCTACCAAGCCATTATTCGCACGATCACCGTCGCCGACCGCTATGAACGCATCGCGACCGACCTTGCGAGCGCGCGAGTGGCGCTTGCCGACGAGGACGCTGATGTGCGAACGATGGCCGAGGAAGAAGTCGCGCGGCTCGAGCCCTTGCTCCCCGTGGCCGAGCGCGACCTTGAGCTGGCGCTTATTCCCGTTGACCCCATCGACAGCCACGACATCATCGTCGAAATCCGCGCAGGCACCGGCGGCGATGAAGCCGCGCTGTTCGCGACCGATCTTTACCGCATGTACGTTCGCTACGCCGAGCGTCATGGTTGGAAGGCACATATTATTTCGCAAAGCCAGAACGACCTCGGCGGTTTCAAAGAGGTTATTTTTGACGTGGCCGGCGACGGTGTGTACGGCATCATGAAGTACGAAAGCGGCGTTCACCGCGTCCAACGCGTTCCGACAACGGAAAAACAAGGGCGCATCCACACGTCGACCGCTACGGTCGCCATCCTGCCAAAAATCGAACAGGAGGAGTTCGATATCAACCCGAAGGATTTGACGATCGAGGCGACGACAGCGCAGGGCGCGGGAGGCCAGTCGGTAAACACCACGTACTCCGCGGTGCGCGTCGTCCACGTGCCAACCGGCATCATGGTGTATTGCCAGGACGAGCGTTCGTTCAGCCAAAACAAGGAGCGCGCGCTTTCCGTCATCCGCGCCCGCGTCTTTGCCTATGAACAGGAAAAGAAGCGTGCAGCGCTTGACGCGGAACGCCGCAGCCAAATCGGCGGCGGCGAACGGTCGGAAAAAATCCGTACATACAACTTCCCGCAGGACCGCGTAACCGACCATCGCGTCAAAACATCGTGGCACGGCTTGCCGGCCATTCTCGACGGCGCCATTGACGACATGATCGCAACGCTCAAGCTCGCCGCGCGCGATGCGAAATTCACCGAACTGACTACCAGCGACGATGACGACGAATAATCACGCAACGACGATACTCGAAGCGCTCGCTTGGGCAGGTGAACGGCTTAAGACGGCGGGGATTTCCAAACTCGACGCGCAGGTGTTGCTTGCGGCGTGTATTTCACGTCCAACGTCATTTTTATTTGCGCACGGCGAGGATTCCGTTGCGCCCGACGTACTCGCGGCGTTCGAGCGTTTGATTGCGCGCCGCGCCCGCCACGAGCCGGTCGCATACCTCCTTGGACGGAAGGATTTTTACGGCCGAACGTTTTACGTCAACCCGTCGGTGCTTATTCCGCGGCCGGAAACCGAACTTCTTGTCGATATTGTGGGCGCGATCGCGATGCCCGACGCAATCATTGTTGACGTGGGAACCGGAAGCGGCGCCATCGCCGTAACGCTCGCACTGCAAACGCCATGCCACGTCATTGCAACCGATACTGATGCGCGCGCGCTCAACGTGGCGCACCACAACGCCACCGCTCTTGGTGTGACCGTTGATTTTTTTCACGGCAATCTGTTTGAACCGATT
>CAYZRQ010000064.1:0-3849 GCA_964480895.1 uncultured Gammaproteobacteria bacterium
GGTTCTGTGCTTGACGGTTTGGCCGGCCGCGTTGCCACCCTCAAGTTCGACGAAGGAGATGAGCCTGAGCTCAGTTGGGGCTGGGAGGATCGCACCGACATGGACGCCGGTACCGGTACCTTCCGTCGGGTGTGACGAGATTCGACTTCCGATCCCCGCCTTTGCGTAAGCCGAGGTGGGGATTTTTCGTACGTGGCGCTTGAAGGGATATCGTCAAACTGGTAGCCTATGCGCCATATGCCTGATACGCATACTCGCCACGCCGACACGGAAAAAGCGCTTTTGGATTATTGGGACAAGCATCACGTGTTCGAGCGCTCGGTCGACGAACGGCCGGAGGATAAACGCTACACCTTTTACGATGGCCCGCCGTACGCTACCGGCCTGCCGCACTACGGCCACATCGTTGCGAGCGTCATGAAAGACGTGATCCCGCGATTTTGGACGATGCGCGGCTATCGCGTTGAGCGTCGCTGGGGATGGGATTGCCACGGGCTGCCGATCGAGAATCTCGTCGAAAAGCAATGCAATCTCACGTCAAAAAAAGCGATCGAAGCGTACGGCGTCGATAAATTTAACGAAGCGTGCCGCGCGACCGTGCTCACGTACGTCGACGAGTGGAAAAAAGTCATTCGCCGCATCGGTCGTTGGGCGGACATGGAAAACGCGTACAAGACCATGGACCTCGCGTACATGGAATCCGAGTGGTGGGTGTTCAAAAGTTTGTGGGAGAAAGGGTTGGTGTACGAGGGGCGCAAAGCGATGCACATCTGCCCGCGTTGCGAAACGCCGTTATCGAATTTTGAGGTTGCGCAGGGGTACCTCGACGTTACCGATATTTCCGTGTACGTCACCCCGACGCTCACAAGCGGGAAGTTTGCCGGTGCTAAGGCCATTGTTTGGACGACGACGCCGTGGACGTTGCCGGGGAACGTTCTCCTCGCCGTGAAGGCGGATATGGAATACGTACTCGTCGAAAGCGAAGGCGAACGCTATATCGTCGGCAAACCGTTGCTTGCCACGGTCATGAAGGACAGCGCGTTTACCGTTGTCGACACGTTCATGGGGCAGGAACTGGTAGGTGCGGAGTACGAACCGTTGTTTTCGTATTTTGCGGATCACAAAAACGCGTTTCGCGTGGTTGCCGCGGATTTTGTCACCGATGGGAGCGGCACGGGCATCGTCCACATCGCGCCGGGTTTTGGCGAGGACGACATGAAGCTCGGCGAGCAGGAGGGCGTGGATCCGATTATGCACGTTGGCATGAACGGCCGATTTGTGCCGGCGGTTGCCGAGGGGCTTGCTCTGCAAGGCTACGTGGCTGACATGCCCATGAAAGCGAAAGGTGCGTATAGCGACGCCGATATCGTTATCATCAAGGCACTCGCGCACAACGGAAAGCTCTTGCGCAAGGAAAAGGTGACGCACAGCTACCCGCATTGCTGGCGATGCGACACGCCGCTCCTTAACTACGCAACGACGTCGTGGTTTGTGCGCGTGGCGCAGATGCGCGACGACCTTGTACGGCTGAACGCGGGCATCAATTGGGTGCCGGAGAACATGAAAGAAGGCCGTTTTGGCAAATGGCTCGAGGGTGCACGAGATTGGGCGGTGTCAAGGTCGCGTTTTTGGGGCACGCCGCTGCCGGTGTGGCGGGCAGAGGATGGCGAGGTGCTTGTTGTCGGGTCAGCGGACGAATTACGCACACTTTCCGGCGCCGATGTTGATGACCTGCATAAACATGTCATCGACGATATCGTCATCGAAAAAGACGGGAAGACGTATCGCCGCGTCCCTGAAGTGCTCGACGTGTGGTTTGATTCCGGCTCGATGCCGTACGCACAACTTCATTATCCGTTCGAACACAAGGAAGATTTCACTGGCCACTTCCCCGCACAGTTCATTGCCGAAGGGCAGGACCAGACGCGCGGATGGTTCTACACGCTGCACGTGCTTGCGGCCGCGCTTTTCGGAAAGCCAGCGTTCGAGAACGTCATCGTGAACGGCATCGTGCTTGCCGAGGATGGCAAGAAGATGAGCAAGCGCCTGAACAACTACCCCGACCCGATGACGGTCGTCGAGAAGTACGGCGCGGATGCAATTCGCTATTACCTCATGTCAACGCCGGTTGTTCGTGCCGAAAATCTGCGCTTCAGCGAAGCGGGTGTGGACGAGGTGAGCAAGAAGTTCATCACCATTCTCCGTAATGTTCAGGCGTTCCATCGCTTGTACGTCGAACACGATGACGGTCGTGTCGCATCGAATTCCCATGTTCTTGATCGTTGGATTATGGCACGGCTCAATGAAACGCTCGAACGTGAAACCACGGCGATGGAGGCGTACGATCTTTCGGACGCCGCACGCAGTCTTCAGACATTCGTTACGGATTTGTCGACGTGGTACGTACGTCGTTCACGCGATCGCGTAAAAGTTGACGGCGAAGATCGGATAGAGGCGCTGGCGACGCTCCGTACCGTGCTCGTCGAGTTCAGCAAGATGCTTGGACCGTTCATGCCGTTTTTGGCCGAGTCGATTTACCTCGACGTCACGAAAGCGGCGGACGGGGAATCGGTGCATCTTCAAGCATGGCCGACAAGCCATAAGCTATCAGCTGCAAACTCTGCCGTACTTGAGCAGATGGGTGAAGCCCGTGCCATTGTGTCGCGTGCCATGGAACTGCGCGAGATTGCGGGGAAGCCGGTGAAACAGGTGCTTGGCGGTATGACGATTTGTGTTCCGTCGGGAGAGGTTGGTAATGCATATTTGGCCGTTATTCTCGACGAAGTGAATGTGAAGACCGCAAAAGTGACGAAAGGCGAGCTCGCTGTCGAGCTTGACCTTGTGCTGACGCCGGAGCTTGTGCGCGAAGGCATGGCGCGCGAGATTACCCGTCGCGTGAATGGGCTACGCAAAGATGTCGGGTTGACGATCAAGGATCGTATTGATCTGCGCGTTTGGTCGACGTCGGATGACGTGCGCGCGATGTTTGACGAGCACGGCGACGCCATCAAGGCCGCGACGCTCGCGCAATCGATCGCATTCGAAGCGCCGACCGGTGAACATACCGTCACGTTTCGCGCGGCGGAGCAAGACATCGTGGTTGGATTTTAATGGGGACGGATCAATTGACAAAGCGAGAATACTCGGTTACATTCGTTTTATCTTGGTGAGGATTCCTTCAGAATCTTTTCTCCGGGTGGCAAATGAAGCACCCCATCGCGAAAGCGGCGGGGTGCTTCATTTTCGCGGGCGTTATGGGCTCGTGGAGGTAACGGCAACCTCGCCAAGATTGTCACCTGGAGTTGTGGGTTCGATTCCCATCGAGTCCACGAGCGAACGCCCACCAACCACAACCGGCCTTCATCGGGTCGGTTGTGTGTTTACCGGCCGTAGCTTATGCTTTCACGCATATGTCCACCGCACTTCTCGTCATCGACGTACAAAAAGCCTACACCGACCCGTCGTCGGCGTATCACTGCCCGGACGCAACCGCGACTGTTGAGCGCATCAACGCGCTCATTGCGCGATTCACGGAGCGCAACGCGCCGATCGTATTCGTGCGCCACATGCATCTCGCGGGCGGGTCGGATCTCGGGAGGATGTACGACTATGCGGGGGAGGATGGCGGCGACTTCGATTTCAAAGCGGCAACAGCCGAAGTTGCGTACGCGGATGAGCTTGTGCGGCCGAGCGGCGCCAGCGAGATCGTCAAGACACGCTACTCGTCATTTGTTGGCACGCCGCTTCAGGCGATGCTGCGCGAGGATGGCGTTGATCGCGTTGTCATTTGCGGCTTTATGACGAATTTCTGCTGCGAATCGACGGCGCGAGATGCGCATGACCGCGATT
>CAYZRQ010000065.1:0-3841 GCA_964480895.1 uncultured Gammaproteobacteria bacterium
TGCTTGCCGCGCGCCGCGACGTATGCCCGCAGCGGCAGGAGATCGCTGTCGCCGGAAACAATGAGCACGACGTCCACGTCATTGATTGCCTCCGTCACGCCAAGCGCGATGTTGACGTCCATGTCTCCTTTCTTTTCGACCTGCTTTACACCCTTCACGAACGTCTCAATGTATTTCAAAGTCTTCGTGCGAAGCGTCACGAACCGTTTGATGCGCGAAAGGAAGGTGAGAGTAGCCGCACGCTGCGTATCCCCTTCGGCTGGAACGGCCGCGTAGTAGTTGATAAACGAGACCTTGAACTGCTTTTCAAGCTCGCGCTTGAGGCTCTTCATGCCGATTCTCCATCCGACTTTCTCCTGCGCGTGATACATGTTCGAGTCATCGACAAACACGCCGAGACGCGGCTTTGTGCGGAGCGTGATCGGCTTCTGGACGAGATACGGATGATTCCCCGTCGTGCGGATTTGTTTGCCGCCCGCGGTCGTTATCTTGAAAATGTCTTTCACCCCCATGTCCATGAGCGCGTTCACGCGCGAGAACACGAGCTCGCCCGTTTTCTCGTCGAGCGAGGCAATCTCCTCGCCGCCTTGCACCTCGTCGACGCGCAGTGAGCCGTATATATAGTCGCTGTCTTCCCATTCGCCTTCTCCTTCGTCCGCGCGCTCGCCCTTCTTCTTGCGTCGGCGATAGGTGAGGCGGCTGTCCCCCGTCACGCAATGCCCCGAGACGGTGAGCGCGGTGGAGGAGCCGAACGTGAAAGCGAGCTTCGTGCCGTCGAAGGAGAGCGAGGAGTTCCTCTCTGTCAGGGTCGTGCCGTCGAAGTACGGAATTGAGTTGGTCTGCCAGGTGGTGGTGCCCGTGCCGCCGTTCCCGGTCGTGAGGGCGCTCGCGAGCGTGAGGGCGCCCGTCGAGCTGAAGGAGGAGGTCGCACTGCCGCCGAAGTAGGCGGTGCCGAAGTTGGAGAGGAGGGTGGTGGAAGATTGCGCAAAAGAGACGCTCGACGTGGTGAGGACGTTCTGGTCCATGTCGTAGAGCTCGTTCGCGCCCTGACCGGTGTCGAGGGTGAGGAACACTCCCGCGCCGGTCGCGCTCACGTCCCAGTTGTTCGCGTCCACGACGATGTTGTCGCCGTTGTCGCCGATGGTGAGAGTGCCCGCGGTCGTCCACGTGGAGCCGCTCGATATCGTGTTGCTTCCGAGCGTGCCTCCCGTAACGGTGAGCGCGTCCGCGATCTCGTCGTCCACCCAGTCGAAGGAGATGGTGCCGCCGTCGGTGAGGGCGGTGGAGGCGACGGAGCCGGAGCTCGATATCGTGAGCGCGTCGGAGACGTAGGCGTCGGAGAGCGAGGAGGTCGCGGAGAGGACGCCCGAGACGAGTTGCGCCGGGCCGGTGCCGCCGCCCGTGATCGCAAGCGTGCCGCCCGCGAGCTCTATGCCGTTTGCGAACGTGCTCGATGCGGAGGCGCCGGTGATGTTGAGCGCGGGCGCTTGGAGGCCGTTGTAGAGCGTGGAGGTGGCGGAGGCGACGAAGTTGCCGACGTTTTGGATGGCGAGGATGGAGCCGGGGGTCGTCGTTCCGAGCCCCACGTTGCCGCCCGAGAAGACCGCGGCGAAATTGTTGGTCGCTCCCGTGTTGGCGTTGACTGTCAATCCATACGAGTTCGTTGTTGAAGCGTTCAGTGCGGAGGCGGAGAGGAGGAGGGTGTGGCTGTTCGTCGAAGTCGCGAAGTCGCCAAGCAACGGCGCGCCCGTGATGCCGACGGTTGCGAGATCAGTGAATAGCCCTGCTCCCATACTGCTCATCGCTTCGGTGGGGGCATTGATGAGCAGGTTCCTCTCAAGCGCGATATTGCCGTTCCCATGCGTCTTGGTGCGTGCGAGGTTGAATTGTACGTCGGGAGCTTCCGTGGAAGCGGTGAGGCCGGTGTCGGATGCGCCGGTGAAGAGGAAGGGGGCTCCTGCTCCCGAGCTGCGGGCGGCGGGCGTCGCCGAGAACGTGCCCGCGAGCGCGAGATTGCCTGCAGAGTCGAAGGTCGAGGTCGCACTGCCGCCGAAGTAGGCGGGACCGTACGCGGAAAAGAGTGTCGTCGAGGCTTGCCCGAGTGTCGTCAAGCCTCCCGTCACCGAGAGCGTGCCGCCGATCGTCGTGTTGCCCCCGATCGTGGGAGATGAACTCCATGACGGCGCTCCGCTGTTTGCGACGAGGATGGTATTCGCACCTCCTTGTGCGGTGACTTGAAGCGCACCCGTTCCATTTCCATACAAGATGCCATTCGAGGCGAAGGTGCCTGCGCCCGTGCCGCCGATGTTCACTGCAAGCGTGGAGGAAGCGGAGGCGGCGCCTGTCGCCGAGGTGACGATGACGCCGCTCGGCGCGCCGGAAATGGTGAGGTTGGTCGTCGAGGCGGTGCCGATGTAGGTGTTGTGCGCCACGATGCCGTTCGCGACGAAGTTGTGCGTGCCTTCGATTTCCACATCGTACACGTCTTCCTCGGCGATGGGCTCGATGGAGCGGATTTTGGCCCAGTGTAAGGCCTTTTCAGCGCCGCGCGCTTGGCGTGCGGCGCTCCATTGTTTCTTCACCGCCCCCTGTGCTACACTGGTTGCGTTATGAACAAGCGCACCGTCATCAACAAATACATCGTCGCCGACCCGAAGATTTGCGGGGGCAAGCTCACGTTCGCCGGAACGCGTGTCATGGTGTGGCAGGTTTTGGACGCATTCGCCAACGGCGAATCGATTGACTCCATCCTCGACGCTTGGCCTTCCATCACGCGCGACCATGTTGAAGCAGCTTTGCAACTGGCGGCATCCCGAGCAAAGACTGACAGAATTATCGGCTTGCCCCCCGTTCGTGAAGTTCTTAGCCGATGAGAACATGTCGCGGCCGCTCACGCGCTCTGCGGTAGCGCGCGGGTATGAAGTCATCTGGTCGCCGAAAGGCACTCCTGACATGAAGGTGTTTGCGCGTTCGAAGAAAGAACGGCTACCGATTCTTACATTTGATTCTGATTTTCTCGACACCGCCAAATTCCCTCTTGTGGGCACGCCCGGACGAATCGTGCTCAATATTCTGCCGACGATATTCGAATTCCAGCGCGAACGATTCGAGGCGTTCCTGACTGAACTGCCGTCGTTCGATATCGAGAACAAGCTCGTCGTCGTGACAGAAGACCAAATCTTGATTATTGGTGAATGACGATATTGTGCGTCGAATTGTTGTACACTGTCCACGTATGAAGAAAGAACGTCTCGAAGATCTGATCGAGAATCTCGGGTGGCTACGGCTCGCGGAATCGTCGTTGGATTTTTGGAATAACGAGAAAGATTCTGTATATGACCGCCTGCCAACGTCAAACTCTGTGGCTCAAGATCAGGGGCTTCCAAAGAAATAACAGCAATCTCATCGCCCTCGCGCAGATTCGCGACGGTCGCCCAGCCAGCATTCTGAATAGGCGACACATGGCGGAGCCACTTGCCTTTTGCGTTCTTCACAAGATACGGATGCTCGGCGGTGGTGCGAATGGCGCGGCCGTCTTCGGTAACGATGCGGTAGGTCTGCCGTACGCCCATAAACATCACCTTGTTGACGCGGCTCCAGACCATCTCGCCCGTCTTTTCGTCCAGCGACTGTATCTCGTCGCCCGCTTCGAGGTCGGTAATCTCCGGCTCGTCGTACTCGTACGAGCCGTCGGAGCGCCTGCGCCTGCGGCGCAGGCGCGTATCCCCCGTCACGCAATGCCCCGAGACGGTGAGGGCGGTCGAGGAGCCGAACGTGAAAGCGAGTTTCGTGCCGTCGAAGGAGAGCGAGGAGTTCCTCTCTGTCAGGGTCGTGCCGTCGA
>CAYZRQ010000066.1:0-3841 GCA_964480895.1 uncultured Gammaproteobacteria bacterium
GCAAACGAGCGAGCGAAGTCCCGAGTTTACTCGAGGACTTCCGAGCGAGAGCAGCGGCATCTGGTCGAAGACCAGATTCCCTCCGCCCCTGCCACCCAGCTGAGCTGGGTTTGTACACGATGACCAACGCTAAGCGTTGGTCGCGACCCAACGAACGCCGGGTGATAGCCCCGCCCAGCGGGGACACGAGCCCAAATCACATGAGCAGCCAAAACGAGCCATCGCGGCTCGTTTTGCGTTACAATAAAATCAGTGGGTGTGCATAGCCGTGCTGGTTGACTTTTCGGCTAAGACGCGCTACATTTTTGCGCGCGAGGTGTTCCATGCGCTCCATTGTGCCGTATTTCTTTCCCATCATCGTCATGATCTCCTCGGGCTGTGAAAAGCAGTCCCCCAAGACCCTCGGAGAGGGTCGTTGCCCGAAGTACGAGGACTACGAAGACTTCTCCGAGAACTACGACGAATACGTCCAGCACGTCAACAACTGGGGCGGAGAAGGCGAAGTCGACGCCCCGTGCGTCACCGCCACCCTCACGGTGATCGCGAAGCTCAACGACGTCGTCATCAATGACGCCCCGGTCCTCATCGGCGTACAGTCGCCAGGATGGCAACAGTACTGGCAAGATGAACCCGATGACCCCTACTACAACACCGACGACATCGAGGACGAGATCCCGATCGCCACTGGCGTGACGGGAGAACCGATCTCCATCCAGATCGCCGAAAACGAAACCTGGCATCTTGCCGCGTGGGTTGGAGACCAGAACACGAGGTCATCGGACGGGTTCACCATGTACGAATACGGCCTGCGGCAGTACGTGCACCCGGCCGCGTTGGTCGACGTCAACGGGGATTCGCCTACGGCGTTGACGGTGGGCATGAACGGGTATTTCCACGCCGAATGCCACTGCGTCATGGACCTCTACGAGTACGATGAAAGTCAACCCGACCTGAAGGGCAACGGCCCCGAGTATTCGTACGAAGGTGACCACGAACTCGAGGTCATGGAGGGAGAGCACGTCACCGATGTAGACTGACGGGAGTACAACTCGCTTGAGGGATTCGTTCCCGGCGTGTGCGAACTCCAATCGTTCGGCACGAGCTTCACCTTCGTCACCGAGCGCGGATACGTCGCCATGGGCGAGACCGACCTGTGCGAGCGTGAGGGGAATCAGCTCGTAAGCTCCGCATGGCTCGACAATGGCTTCACGGCAATGAGCCATCGCGACGGAACGGAGACTATCGACGAATTGACGTGTACCGCGTTGTAGCCATCACGCCTGATGCCCGCCCCTCTCGGGGACGGGTATCGTTTTTTCTTCATATAGACGCTACCCGCCGGCACTTCTAAGAAGTGGGCGAAAGTTATCCGCACCTGTGGATTCACGCCGCCTCGCCGCGGGTGTAGAACTGACGTGTTCCTTTTCAACGAGGTGAACGCATGACAGCCAAGCTGTTCGCGTTCCAAACGCGACGGTACCATCGGATCGATCCGAACGCGCTCGCGACGATTCTTGGCGTTGCCGACCGCGGCACGCACGAACAGCGCGACGCTCGTCGCTGGCCGTGGACGATTACGGCGGTGTCACAATGGCGAAAGCAGTTCGCCAACATCGACGTACTCGCAAACGACATCGCGGCGCGCGGGCTGATCAATCCACTCGTCGTCGCCGTTTGGAATCGCGTAGCGTGCGAGCGCTACGTTGCAGCCGTCAATCTGCTGTGGGGAACGTCCCACAGCGTCGACGACCTCCCCGCTGTGGAGGGTCTCGGCGAAACGCGCTATCTCGTCCTCATTGCCGGTGAACGTCGTCTCCGTGCTTGCCGACGTCTCTGGGAACAAGGATGCGGCGCGTGTCGCGAGGTCTACGGTGAGGAAACGCCGGGCACGTGCTTCATGCGGCACTTGCCCGACGGCATCAAGGTTGACGAGCGCTTGGGGCTGACGCCATACGAGGCGCTGTCGCTTCAGTACGCCGAGAACAGCTACGAGCCGCCGAATTCCGACGAGCAGGCGGTTGGCTATCGGCTGTACTTCGAGTTGTTGCGCGTGGTGCGGCCGGAGTTGAGCGTGGCGGAATTCGGACGCGTGGTTGGCCGCAAAGCGACGATCCTGCGGCAGATGCTGCGCTACTGCGAGTTGCCGGAGTCGGTGCGGTCACTCGTGCGCGATGGACAAATGCCCTACACAACCGCACTCCTGTTCGACCGCTACGCCGACCTCATGTTCGACGGAGCCGAACTGGCGTACTGGCTCAAGGTAGCGATCGACGACGATCTCACTTCGCGTCGGCTAGCGGAACGCATGAGCCGCGGGCGGAAGGACTTGCACACGGCGCAAAACGGGCTCTTCGCCGGCACGGCGCTCGGCGTCATGCAGGAACGGCGCCACCGCGCGGTGTTCGACGCGACGATCGCCAAGTTCCTGACGCGTCTCGAGGGGTTCCTGTCGCGCGCGGTGCGACAATACGAAAACGGCGGGCTTGGGAAACCATACTCGCCGTTCGCGGAGTGGAGCGTGGTGCGCGCCGTGCTCGGCATCTACGCGCTCCTCACTCTGCTCGTCCCGCACGTGAGCGCCGCGATGACTAAGCGTCAACGCCACGAGATGCGCGCCACGCGCCAAGCGCTCCGGCATCGCGTACGGCGGCTTGAACGCAAACTTGCCGCGGCCGAACATTCGTGAGCGGCTCCCCCGTGGGAGCCGCTTTTGCTTTACACGGGGAGAAAAATCAGCTATGCTGGCACGCCACCGGAGAACACATGGCCAAAGCGCAAACCGACGCGCAAGGCATGGTCGCCGGCGCGATCGTCCTTTTTCTTGGCGTCGCCATCATGGTGCCCAAAGACGTTTACATCGCCGGCATGACGTGGAGCGAGTCCGTCGCGGCGCGTGGTATCGTCCTCGCGCTCAAACCGTTTCTCGGCCCGCCGTATCGCATCGGGCGCGACCTGCTCGTTGCGCGGTTCGGCACAACGCCACGACGCCGGTTTCTCGTCGACAGCATCGCCTACGGCGTCTTCCAAGGTACGACGTACTGCCTGATTCTCGTCGCCATGCACAAGCCCGACGAACGCATCGTGCTCGGCACCCTGGTAACGCTCGTCACGTCGCTTGCGATCGGTGGCGGCATGGGGAGGCTCATGGACATCATTGCCGCACGACTGCGACGCGTAACGTAAGACGACCCGCCAAGGGTCGTCGTTTGTTTACATGTGGTAGTACTGTCGCAAAATGGCGCGATAGATGTCGCCGCGGCCGACCGTTCCGACAACCTTCCCCTGTTCAACAACGGGCACATGATGAATGCCGCTCGCCACCATGAGTGCGCCGACCTTGAGGATCGGCGTGTCGCGTTCGGCAGTGATCACACGCGTCGACATGACGTCGGCAACGATCTTCCCTTCCGCGCGTAACGCCTCGCGCTCCATCTCCTCAAAATCGTGGAACGCATGCGGCGATGTCGTCCAGTCTTTGTAGCTTGGGTAAATACCGCGGAACAAATCTTTCTCGGAAATAATACCGACAAGCCGCTCGTGCTCGTCGATAACAAACGCGCTCGGAAGATGTTCGCGCGAGAGGAGCGCCGCAGCATCGCGCCACGTCGCCCCCGGTGCCACCGTCACAAAGTGCCGCGTCATCACTTCGCCGACGATCATACGAGGTTGGCTAGGACTCTTTCGTCTACCGTACACAACAACAGCTCCCCGCACAAGACGGGAAGCTACGGCTCTCATCCTTTCGGGATGAAACAGAAAAATCCCCGGCGATGCCGGAGATTTTTCTGGTGGGTGGAGAAGGATTCGAACCTTCGAAGGCGTTAGCCAGCAGATTTACAGT
>CAYZRQ010000067.1:0-3813 GCA_964480895.1 uncultured Gammaproteobacteria bacterium
CAACGAAATGTTCGACGAGATCGTCGCCCGCCATGCCGACTGCTGCGGCCTCGATAATCTGATCGCGCGTCACACGATCGGCATCGGACTTCCAAAACTTGCCGTTGGCAACATATCCGATGGGATTCTTGATTTCACGCCGCTGTACTTCTTCGGGCGGCAAGGCGGCAGCAAGATCGTTCAGGCGTTTGTTCACCGAAACGCCAAACTCGTCAACCGCACGCCACTCGTCGTTGAGTTCACCACCCTCACGCCGGAAAAATGACGCCTTTGCGCGCGACCATCGCGTAGCCGAGCGGTCGAAAGATTGTACGACTGCCTGGAACCGACCGCGGAGCGCAGCGCCCGATAGACTGGCGCGCTTGCTCTCGATGTCGTCGATCGACGAAACAATGGCATCGAGATCGGTTTTGACGTCTGCCGCAATGCGCGAACGCTTGGCCTCAAAATCCACATCGTCCTTGGGCGGACGATCGGGCGCGGCCGCTGCTACTGGAGGTTCGGCCTCGGGAAGCTTCTCGGCTTCAGCGAGCGCGCGCTCATGACGCGTTTTGAGCGTCAAAAATTCGCCATCGATCCGCGCGATTCCTGCAGTTTCATCAGGCACTAAAGCCAGCGCATCAGGAATCGTCGACTTCCAGGCCAGCCAATTCGCTTCGATGTCGTCGCCCTCGCGTTTCATGGCGGCAAGCCGCTCCTCGGCTTCCCCGCGGGAAAATTTCGCTTTGCGTATCGCACCGATCGCCTCGCCGTATTCGCCGATACGCTTCCGAAGCTCGGTAGCGAATTGGAGGACGACTCCCTGCACCGACAGATCGGGTTCGGCATCGTGAGCCGCAACGGCCGACGCGGAAGCGACGTCATGTTTCGGCGCCTCGGTACCGGTCAACCGTTCGTAGGTTTCGTCGTAGCTTGAACGCAACGCCTCGACGAACGCTCGCTCCGCAGCAACCGCGTCGCCGAACTTCGCCGCATCGATCTCCAAACGCGAAAGCGAAATGCCGATGTCGTCGAGCGACGGCACATCAGCCGGGTCGCGCTTTTTCTTCTTGCCGTGATGGATGCGCACGGCATCGGCAAGGTCGCCGCCGAGGCGATTCACCTCGTCGGTCAAGCGCGCCCGCGCATCGGCAATCTCACGTTCGCGAGCACTTTCTTTCATGTTTGTTTGCAACGGCTTCGACGGCATAGGTTACACGGGAGCCGTAACGCGCAGATCCTTCGCAATTCCGGAAAGTTCCGACGAAAACCCCTGATCAATTTCGGCGCGCTTGGCGGCGTATTGTTCCATAATGGCACGCACGCGGAGCATAGCGTCGCCTTCATGTTCTATCTGCTTGTCCAAATCGGATTCAAGCGAACGCGTAAGTGCGGCAAGCTGATCGAGGCGCATGAACGGAATAAGCGCCGACCACGCCATTTTTTCGTCGTCGGCAAGCGAAGACGCGAAAAGCGCTCGAGCGAGATCGTCGCCGAGCCGCTCGGCGTCTATCACGAACGCCGCGGCGGGTACCTGCTTTCCTGCACGATCGTCCATGGAGCAAAGTATACACCGCCGCCGGCGTATGGTAACTTTCACGATGTACCCGAGGAAGCTGGACGCATATGCAAATCCCCGAATTCGACGAACTCAAACATGCACTTGATGAACGATATTCCGACGCGGACGTCGTCTTGCTTCAACGTGTTTACGATTACGCTCGTTTGGCGCACGAAGGTCAGCTTCGCGCAACCGGCGAGCCATATTTCGTCCACAGTTTTGCGGTCGCCGTCAAGCTTGCCGCACTCAAACTCCCGAGCGATGTCATCGCCGCGGGACTTTTGCACGACGTTCCCGAAGACACGGCGCGCACACTCGACGATGTTGAGACCGAATTCGGTCCCGACATTGCGAGTATGGTCGGTGCCATCACGAAGCTTGGACACGTCAAATACCGCGGCGAGGAACGCTACATTGAAAATCTTCGCAAGATGTTCGTTGCTATGGCCGAGGACGTGCGCGTCGTCTTCATCAAGTTCGCTGACCGCATGCACAACATGGAAACGCTCTTTGCGCTTCCCGAACACAAGCGTCTGCGCATTGCGCGCGAAGTGATGGAAATTTACGCGCCGATTGCCAATCGTCTCGGCATGGGCGAATATCGCGGCTTGTTCGAGGACTACGCATTCAAGTACCTCGAGCCAAAGGAATATACGTGGACGAAACATCTGCTTGAGGAGCGCGTAAAAAAATTCGGCCCCGCGCTCGACCGCGCCATGCAAACCGTGGGCGACGAGCTCAAACGCCACAGCGTGAACTGTCTCGACATGCACGGCCGCGTCAAACACTGTTTCAGCCTCTTCCGCAAGCTGCAACGCTACAAAAACGACATGTCGAAAGTCTACGACATCGTCGCCATGCGCGTGATCGTGAACGATATCGCCGACTGCTATGCGGCGCTCGGCATTCTCCACGGTCTCTATACGCCGCTGCCCGGCCGCATTAAAGATTACATCGCGCAACCCAAACCCAACGGCTACCAGTCGCTGCACACGACGGTGTTCGACGAAACGGGTTCGATTCTTGAATTTCAAATCCGTACGCTCGCCATGCACGAAGAGAGCGAATACGGTGTTGCGGCGCATTGGCGCTACAAAGAAGGCCACACCAAGCAGGAACGCAACGTAAAGTGGATGGAGGAGCTCTCGCGCATCCAGCGCGAATTGTCGTCAACGGAATTCATGAAGCACTTGAACGAGCTCAAACTCGACATGTTCCGCGATCGCATTTTCGTCTTCACGCCCAAGGGCGACGTTATCGACCTGCCGGAAGAATCGACGCCGATCGATTTGGCGTATTTCATTCACACGGAGATCGGCAATAAAACATCGCAAGCGCGCGTCAACGGCGAAATCGCGCCGCTCGACCGGGCGCTCAAAAGCGGCGACATGTGCGAAATCATCATCGACAAAAACCGCAAAGGCCCGAACGGCGATTGGTTGAAATTCGTCAAAACTCGCCACGCACGTGACAAAATCAAAGACGCGCTTCGCACGTCAAAAAGCAGCATTCTGTCCGCGCTCATCCGCCGCGTGCGTTAACTCATGAGGCGCTCAATGAGGCCGCGCAAGTCGTCCTTTGAGTAGAAATAGATGGCGACATTGCCGATGCCGTTTTGCATGTCGATGGTGACTTTGGTGCCGAGTTTTTCGCGTAGTCCTGACTCGAGCGCGGCGATGTTCGGATCTTTGTCGGGACGCGGCTTGCGCGTTTTTGCGCCGGCTTTTGCCTCGAGCGTTCGCACGGTCATGCCGCCCGAGAGCATTTGCATGAACAGGTCGCGGCGCGCGTGATGGTCGGGCTCGGCGAGGAGCGTTCGCGCATGGCTTTTGCCGATCTTTCCTTCGGCGAGTGCGTCGAGGATATCGTCGTCGAGCTCAAGCAAGCGGATGGTGTTTGTGATTTGCGGACGACTTTTTCCGACGCGCTTTGCGATGCTGTCCTGGGTGAGGCCGAATTGTTCGGCAAGCGCGCGGTAGGCGTGCGCTTCTTCGACGGCGTTCAAGTCGGCGCGCTGGATGTTTTCGATGAGCGCGAGCTCAAGTTTTTGCTGTTCATCGGCGTCGCGTACGATAACCGGCACCTTTGCGAGGCCGAGCTCGCGCGCCGAACGCAAACGGCGTTCGCCGGCGATGAGTTCGAACGTGCCGTCGGACTTTTTGGTAACGATAAGCGGCTGGAGAATGCCGTGCTCCTTGATGCTCGCCACCAGGTCGGCAAGCTCGTCAGGCGCAAAGTGACGGCGCGGCTGATGCGGGTTTGCGACGATGGCT
>CAYZRQ010000068.1:0-3768 GCA_964480895.1 uncultured Gammaproteobacteria bacterium
AGTGTTCATCCCCACGCCAAGTTGACGCCAGGAGTGGCTCGTGCTATCCTCGTCCCCACTTGGCGAGCCGTTGTCGTCTTTGGGCGGCCCCTAACCTTCCGCGAAGGTTGGCGGCATTCGACCCCTGACTGCTTCACTCAAACCAACATCCTTCTTCGTTGCTTGCATGTCCTGCAAAGACCCGGCTGCGGTCACCGTCGCCTTGTGCGCGGTTACGGCAGAGGAACACAACGATCGGGACTAATATCCATCGAGTTTGCAGCTCGATGCATTTTTGCTTTCACGACGTGCTTATGCCCGTCACGGAACTCCTTACGCGCAAGTACTTCACGCCCTTGCGCGACGCCATGGATCTTCCCGACCTCATCGAGGTTCAGAAGTCCGCGTACGATTGGTTTCTCAAACAAGGCATTCACGAGCTCTTTGACGAGATCTCGCCGCTTCGCGACACCATGGGCCGCGATCTCGAGTTGACGCTCGCCGACTATTATCTCGACGAACCCAAGTTCGATGAGGTGACGAGTCGTAATAAGAACGTGACCTACGAGGCTCCGCTTCGCGTCAAAACAAAGCTCAAGAATCTCCGCACCGGTGCCGTGAAAGAGCAGGAAATTTATTTGGGCGACCTCCCGGTGATGCCGCCGCGCGGTACGTTCATCATTAATGGCGTCGAGCGGGGTATCGTGAGCCAGCTCGTTCGTTCGGCCGGTGCGTTCTTCACTGCCGAAATCGTGCGCGCACGCCGCCATTACGGCGCCAAGATCATTCCGAACCGTGGTGCATGGCTCGAATTCGAAACCGATCCGAAGAACGTCATTTGGGTAAAAATCGACCGTAAGCGCAAAGTGGCGGTGACGTCGCTCTTGCGCGCTTTCGGGTACACAACGAGCGAAGAGATCGTCGAGCTGTTTAAGGACATCGATATTCATCCGTCGATCAACTACATCGAAGCGACGCTTGCGAAAGATGCGGCGAGCAACGAAGAAGAAGGCCTCAAAGAGGTCTACAAGCGCATTCGCCCCGGCGACCTCGCAACGGCCGACAATGCTCGCTCGCTTATTCACGCGATGTTCTTCAATTTTGATCGTTACGACCTTGGCGCCGTTGGCCGCTACAAGTTCAACTTGCGCTTTGGTAAGGAGGCGAACGACGATGAAGTGCTGAAGGAGGAAAATCGTATCCTCACCAAGGAAGATTTGGTGTCGATCGTTCGCGAGATCATCCGTCTCAACATCAGCCAAGAAGAAGCCGATGACGTCGACCACTTGGGTAACCGGCGCGTGCGTGCGGTGGGTGAATTGCTGCAGGCACGCTTCCGCGTCGGTTTGGCGCGCATGGAGCGCATTGTCCGCGACCGCATGTCCACGTCCGAAATCGACGCACTCACGCCGGGCAAGCTCGTCAACGCACGCCCGGTGATCGGCGCGGTGCGCGAGTTCTTCATGAGTTCGCAGCTTTCGCAGTTCATGGACCAGGTTAACCCGCTTGCCGAGCTTGAACACAAGCGTCGCCTCTCGGCCATGGGTCCGGGTGGTCTTACGCGTGAGCGCGCAGGCTTCGAGGTTCGCGACGTTCACCCAACGCACTACGGCCGCATCTGTCCGATTGCCACGCCTGAAGGCCCGAACATCGGTCTTGTCGGTCACCTTTCAAGCTACGCCCGCGTCAATAAATACGGATTCATTGAAACGCCGTACCGCAAAGTCGTTATCGAAGGCGGACGTCCGCGCGTGACGGGCGAGATCGTCTACATGAATGCCTTTACCGAAGAAAAAAACGTGACGTGCCCAGCGACGGTACCGATGGACGAGAACGGGTTCATCATCGCCGATTACATCGAAGCGCGTAAATTCGGCGAGCCGCGCCTCGTGCCGGCAACCGAAATCAATTACGTCGACGTTTCCACGTCGCAAATTGTCTCGATCGGCACTGCGCTCGTACCGTTCCTCGAACATGACGACGCTACACGCGCGCTCATGGGAACGAACATGATGCGCCAGGCTGTTCCGCCGGTACGCCCGCAAGCGCCGATCATCGGCACGGGCATGGAACGCCGCGCCGCGCTCGATTCCGGCCACGTCCTTGTTGCCGAAGAAGATGGCGAAGTTACACAAAGCGAAGGCGCCAAAGTTACCGTCAAATATAAAAAGCGCGGTGAAGTCACATACCCGCTCAATAAATATCTCCGTTCGAACGCTTCAACCGCCATTACCCAGCGGCCGGTTGTGCTTCCGGGCGTCAAGGTGAAAAAGGGCGACGTGCTCGCTGATGGTCCGTCGATCGACAAGGGCGAGCTCGCGCTCGGTCAGAACATGCGCGTCGCGTTCATGAGCTGGCAGGGTTACAACTACGAGGACGCGGTCATCATTTCGGAGCGCGTGGTGCAGGACGACCGCTTTACGACGATCCACTTGGAGCACCTCACGCTCGACGTCCGCGACACGAAGCTCGGTCCGGAACTCGTGACAAGCGACATCCCGAATGTTTCAGAAGAAAAGCTCAAGAATCTCGACGCGGAGGGTATCATCCGCATCGGCGCCGAGGTGAAGTCGGGCGACATTCTTGTTGGCAAAATCACGCCCAAGGGCGAAACCGAACTTTCGGCCGAGGAAAAGCTCCTTCGCGCCATTTTCGGTGACAAAGCGCGCGACGTCCGCGATTCATCGCTCTATTTGGAGCACGGTCGCAAGGGCAAGGTCGTTGATATCAAAATCTTCAGCCGCGACGAAGGCGACAATTTGTCGCCGGGCGTTATTACGTCGATCCAGGTAACAATCGCCGATCTCCGCAAACTCCAGGTGGGTGATAAGGTCGCCGGCCGCCATGGTAACAAGGGTGTTATCTCGAAGGTCGTGCCGATTGCGGATATGCCGTTTGGCGAAGACGGTACGCCGGTTGATGTCCTTCTCACGCCGCTTGGCGTTGTGAGCCGTATGAACCTCGGACAAATTCTCGAGGTGCACTTGGGTCTTGCCGCGCACAAGCTGGGCTTCAAGGTCGCAACGCCGGTGCTTGCGGGCGTGCCCGACAAGGCGATTCGCGACGAACTCGCGGCAGCCGGCTACCCGGAAACGGGTCAGGTCACGCTTTTTGACGGCCGCACAGGCGAAGCGTTCCACCACAAAGTGACCGTGGGCATCATGTACATGCTGAAACTCAACCACATGGTGGAGGACAAGATGCACCAGCGTTCAATCGGCCCGTACTCGCTCATTACCCAGCAGCCGCTCGGTGGCAAGGCGCAATTCGGCGGCCAGCGTTTCGGTGAAATGGAAGTATGGGCGCTTGAGGCATACGGCGCCGCGCACACGCTGCAGGAAATCCTCACGATCAAGTCCGACGACGTGCCGGGTCGCGCCAAGGCGTACGAGTCGATCATCAAGGGTGAGGCTATTACTAAAGTCAACATTCCGGAATCGTTCAACGTCCTCATTCGTGAGCTTAAGGGCTTGTGTCTTGACGTTGAACTTATGAAAGACGAGAAGAAGGTCGACGTGGGTGACGATAAGCGTCATCGCTCCTAACCAAGCCTATGGCCATGAAATTCGAAACGTTGAAGTCCACTGACTTCGATTCCATTCGCCTCAAGGTTGCGTCGCCTGACGTGATCCGCGGCTGGTCGTACGGCGAGGTGACGAAGCCCGAGACCATCAACTACCGCACGCAGAAGCCCGAAAAGCAGGGCTTGTTCGCTGAAGAAATCTTTGGACCGTCGAAAGACTGGGAGTGCTACTGTGGCAAATACAAAAAGATTCGTTACAAGGGCAT
>CAYZRQ010000069.1:0-3757 GCA_964480895.1 uncultured Gammaproteobacteria bacterium
CGGCGACCGAGCGCGTGGGGCGGGCACAGAAGGGCGCACACGACGCCGAGCGGGCGATGGACGCCAGGGCGTTGGTTGCAACGGCGTCGACGGCCGAGCTCTTTGCGTTCCAGCGCGATTTGCGGCGGCTCCAGCAGGAGCTTTCCGGCTTCGAGGCGCAGGCGAGCGGCGTTGCGATTGAGTTGGCGCGCATCGAAACGCGTAAAGAAGGACTCGAGGCCGAGATGCAAGACGCAGTGCCCGGCGGCTTCGTCGCCATCACCGCAGCGCCGCCCGAGGAACGCGTTGCCGATGTCCCGCGAGCGCACGATGCGCTTCTGCGGCTGCGGCATCAGCTCGAACTCATCGGCGGCATTGACGAGGAGGCGATCGTGGAGCACCAAGCAACCGAGGAGCGCTTCGCATTTCTCACGAGTCACGTGAATGATATCCGCGCGGCGATCACGTCGACCGAACGCATCGTCGACGAACTTGACGAGCACATTCGCGAGCAGTCGGAGAAGACATTCGCCGTTATCAATCGGGAATTTCAGAAATATTTTGCCGTACTTTTCGGCGGGGGGAGCTGTTCGCTTGTCAAACTGTCGAAGGATGATGTGGACGACGAAACCGCGGTGACGCCTGACCGCGCGATCGAAACGGTTGCTTACGAGGCCATTGCCGCGGACGAAGCATCGGCAGGCTCGATTACGGCGCGCGTCAAGGAACGCCAAGATGCGGTTGCCGGCATCGACATCTACGCAACGCCGCCAGGAAAAAAGCTCAAGGCGCTCAATTTGCTTTCGGGTGGCGAGCGCGCACTCACGTCGATTGCGCTCCTTTGCGCAATTATGGCAACGAATCCATCGCCGTTCGTGGTGCTCGACGAGGTAGATGCCGCGCTCGACGAGTCAAATACCGTCCGTTTTGCTAATATTCTCAACGAACTTCAACAACATACGCAATTTATCGTTGTCACGCACAATCGCGCCACGATGGAAAAGGGTGACGTACTCTACGGCGTCACTATGGGCGATGACGGCGTGAGCAAATTGTTGTCGGTGAAGCTTGAAAATATTGCGGGAGGAACGGCACGGCGATGAAGGATGTTTAATCGGGGAGAACCGATTCGATAATATCGCGCGTTTGTTCGACGTCGGATTTTCGGTCAAGCGTAGCGGCGATGGTTACGATAAAACCGATGCCGAACATGGCGATTGCGGCCGTGACGATCGCTGCGCCGCGCGGCACAACGCTCACGAGGCGAGAATCCTGCGGATGCGTGGGGAAAAAGAAGGCACGAATCTCCGAAAAGCGGTTGTGACTTGCAATGTACGCTTGTGCTGCGTCTTTGCCGACGAAATACAGACGTCCTTTACCGATGTACGTCTTGTCATCAACGACGTAGGCGTACTGTGCCTCGACGTAATGCGTTGGCCGCGGCCCGAATTTCATGGCAAGTCCGAGCAGTGTTCCGCCGATGTGAGCGTGGAGCAGCCGCGCACTCGTGGGCTTAAGCGGGCCACGCAGCGCAAAGGCGTGGTACGCACCAACACCAAAAGCGAAAAAGAGAACAATGAGCGTCGGGGCAACGGCCCAGAGCGCGGCGTCCATACACTAGGCCATCGCGAGCAGCGCGATGTAGGTCTCGTAAAGCCCGTAAGCCATGAGGAGCACGCCAAGGAGCATGGCAAGGATGAGGTTGCGCTCGACTCCCGGCGCTTCGCGGAGTTTGAGCGCGGCCCACACGAACAGCGCAAGGCCGAGAAGGCCGGATATCACGGCAAGGATAAGCATAGTTGGCTCAAGTATAGCATCGCTTTTTTTGCCACCACAGGCCTTGACAAAAATACGGCCGGTGCCTATTATCCCGTCATTCTTAACCTCGTTTCATGCTTACTATCCGTCTCTCACGTACCGGCAAGCGCAAGCAGCCGTACTACCGCATCGTTGTTCAAGACAGCCAAAAGGACCCGTGGTCGCCGGCTATCGAAGTGCTTGGCAACCTGAATCCTCGCGGCGAGCGCAAGGATACCGTTGTCAACGCGGAACGCGCGCTGTACTGGATTGGTAAAGGTGCGATGCCGTCAACAACGGTGCGTAACCTTTTCGTTGACCTCGGTCTCGTCAAAGGCGAAAAAACGCGCAACATTACGATCAGCGGCAAGCGCGCGAAAAAACTCGAGGCGGCAAAAGCCAAGGAAGTTGCCGCGTAGTTTGCATGGGTCAGCGAGTTTTGTATAATGATCATGTTGCGCACGGCGATTAATGTGGCGGCCGGACGCACGGGAAGACAATCGCCATAAAAATCTATGGAGTTCGACCAGCAGTTTGTTGAGTTCATTGTGAAGGCGCTTGTGAACCATCCCGAGGAGGTGCGCTCCGAACGGAAGGTGGACGAGCAAGGGGTGCTCATTACGGTGCATACGAGTACCGAGGACACGGGCTACGTCATCGGCAAAGGCGGCAAGACCGCCGTGGCGATCCGCACGCTTTTGGCCACGATCGGCGCCAAGGGCAACCAGCGCGTGAGCTTCCGCATCGACGCACCGGAAACGGCAGCACGCCGACCGCGCAACGATGCGCCGGTTCGCGAAGAGGTCATGGACGACGCCGCGGTCGACAGCCTCACGTTCTAGCCAACGGCGAAAATCGTGCTATCCTCAAGAAGCACGGTTTTTCGTTTATGACTCCTCAACTTTTTGAGCAACAACTTGTAGCCGAAGGGTTTACGGACGTCGGCGTTTGGCACGACGGCCCTGACGTTATGTATCCGCATCATGCGCATCCCGTCGAAACGGCGCATATCATTCTTTCGGGTAGCATGGTCATCGAAGATGAGCGTGGCGAACGGGTGTTGTCGGCTGGCGATCGCTACGATATTCCCGCGAATATGCGCCATGCCGCGCACATGGGACCGTCGGGGTGCACCTATGTTGTTGGCGAGCGCGCAATGGTGAGCGTTTAAGCGCAAGGTATGAAGCGATTCGATATCATCACGTTGTTTCCGGAAACTATCGAGCCTTACGCTAAGGCCTCGATGCTTGGTCGTGCGCAAAAACAAAAACTCATAGCGATTAAAGCGCATCAGCTGCGCAAGTATTCTCGCGATCGCCATCATCGCGTCGATGACACGCCTTACGGCGGAGGAGCGGGGATGGTGATGGCGGTACAGCCGATCGCGGATGCTGTGAAAAAGATTCGCGCGAAGTCAGGAACCGTTCGCGTCATTCTTACGTCGGCGTCAGGAAAAACATTTACGCAGGATGATGCCGTGCGATTGTCGCGATACGACCAGCTCGTTTTTATTTGCGGGCGATACGAGGGTGTTGATCATCGTGTTGAAGAGTTTATAGCTGACGAAGCGCTGTCGATCGGCGGATACGTTGTGACCGGCGGCGAACTTCCTGCGCTCGTCATGACCGATGCGATTGCGCGGCTGCTTCCGGGCGTACTCGGGAACGCAACAACGCTTGCAGAAGAGTCACACGGCGAAAATGGCATGCTCGAATATCCGCAATATACGAAACCGGATGTATATGCACTTAAACAAGGCGGTTTCTTTTCGTTAAAAAAGCCAAAGGAATTGTGCGTTCCTGATGTTCTGCTTTCTGGGAACCATCGCGCTATCGCCGCATGGCGAACCGAAGAGGCACAACGTCGCACAACGTCGCACAACGGCGGTGGATAGCGGGGTGCCCCCGCGCTTGACAGGTTTTTTGCGTTCAATTACTCTACGGCCACATCGTTGACGTTTTCGGACGCAACGGGCGGCCCT
>CAYZRQ010000070.1:0-1296 GCA_964480895.1 uncultured Gammaproteobacteria bacterium
TGACAATTTCACAACTGGCACAATTCGTGCCCCGTACCCGAAACCGCAACGTTTTTGCCATATACGAAAGAAGATGAGGAATAAGGCCCTGGCATCGGCCCCTTATTCCCGTCGAACAACAAAACCCGCGAAGATGTGATTACGCGGCGGTGAAAATGCCGGAATTGGCACGCGCACCGCCATTGAAGGCGACGCGGCGGCAATAACGAGAAGAACAACAATGGCAATCGCGGCAAACGCAGCGGTCGGGATCGCCGTTTCGTCAACAAACGCACCGACGCAATACACCGCACACGTCGCCGCTGCGGCGTCATCATGCTCCATCGCAATATCGCCCTGATGCCCGAAGGCGCCGAGGCCAAACACCGCGAGGAGCGCGGCAAAAACGATGCCGAGTGCAACCATGCGTGACATGAAAACAGTATGCCACGACAGCGCAGAGACGGCAATCTAGTGTGCCGAGACAAGATAGCGTAGAATATGCGTGAGCTATGTTCTCCAAAAAACACGGCGTTGCCGTCGACGATTTTGCCTGGCATGCAACCGAAGGCCAGCTTGCCGTTGACGTCATCGAAACGCCCGATACGGTCGTCATCCGTTCGGCCATCGCCGGCGTGCGCGAAAACGACCTCACGGTTCACGTCAACGAAGACATGGTAACGATCCGCGGCGAACGCCACGTCGACACCATCCCTCAAAACGCCACCGTGCACTACGAGGAGTGCTTCTGGGGCACGTTTTCGCGTTCCGTCATTCTCCCATGCCGCGTCAAAGCCGACGAAGCCGATGCGAGCCTCGTGAACGGCGTGCTCACGCTCACGATTCCCAAAGCTCGGGGCGAAATCGCCGTCCCCGTAAGACGCGAAGCCGACGTATGACGCAACCGAACCTTGTACCCGAAAACGTGGCAACGAGCCGCTGGCGGGCGCTCGTGCTTCCTGCGAGCATTGTCATCATCGTCGTCATTGCGCTCGTGGCAACAACGGCGATCGTTCATGCGAACTATCAAGGCCGCATCCTTCCCCACGTGCGCGTGGCCGGTATTGCGCTCGCCGGGCTTGACCAAGGCGCGGCAACGCAGCGCATTCAGGAGGCGTTCGACGCCATGCTGGCTGATGGTCTTACCGTTGACACCGACGGCCGCTTAGCAACGATCGCACTCTACCCGGCAACCGGCGCGGGCGGCGATGTGGCGTTTAGTCTTATTGACGTGAATGCCGCCGACCTGGCCGCACGAGCCATGGATATTGGCCGAAGCGATAACCAAGTGCTTTCCGCGATCGGCGCGCTCGGCTA
>CAYZRQ010000070.1:1306-3748 GCA_964480895.1 uncultured Gammaproteobacteria bacterium
CGCTTCCGTGCTGCGTGCTAACCTCCCCGCCGATGTAACGGTCGACGAGACACGGCTCGCCGAGGCGATTCGTGAAGCGTTTACGGACGGCGAAACTGAAGAGGTTGCCACGGATTTTGACGTGACCATTACGCGTGACGAGGTAAGCGTCGAGGTCGTTCCCGGAATTGCGGGCGTGCATTTTGCCATTGCATCGGCCATGGACGAGCTGCGAAAGGACGCAAAAGACCTCACGCTTGAAACGCTTGCCATGCGCACGGTAACCGAGGAACTTGACGTGAGTGTCGCGGAGGCGGAAACGCTCGCCGCAGAGGCCGCAGATGCCGTGAATGCGGCACCCTATGTCGTCAACGCAACACTTTCAGGTGGCGAGCCAAAAACATGGTCAGTAAAAGCCGCCGACGTTGCGGAGTGGATCGTTCCGGGGCGCGATGCCGTGGGCAATCTTCTCGTCCTGCTTGACCCCGCAAGCACTGCACCATTCATCGGTACGCTTCACGATGCGCTTGACGTTCCCGCACAAAACGCCCGTTTCAACATCGAGAACGGACGTGTTGTTGAGTTCGCGGGAAGCGAAAGCGGCACCGTTGTCGACGACCAAGTCTTTTTTGATGCATTCGAAGCCGTTCTCGGTACCGACGACGCGACGATCGCGGTCGCGATGCGCGTCGAAGAACCAACGATAACAACCGAGAACGTGAACAATCTCGGGATCAGCGATATTTTGGGCGTTGGCACGTCATCATTCGCCGGCTCGCCCGCGAATCGCCGCGAGAACATCCGCCACGGCGCTGAAAAATTGAATGGTCTGCTCATTGCGCCGGGCGAAACCGTGTCGCTGCTCGCTCAACTGCGACCGTTCACAATTTCCGACGGCTATTTGCCCGAGCTCGTGATTAAAGGCGACGAAATTAAACCTGAAATCGGCGGCGGTCTGTGTCAAATCGGCACAACGACGTTCCGTGCGGTCATGAATTCGGGGCTGAAGGTCGTTGAACGCCGCAATCACTCGCTTGTCGTCAACTATTACAACGATCCGTCGAACAACAACCCCGGCACCGACGCCACCATTTACGACCCGTCACCGGATTTCAAATTCATGAACGACACGGGTAATTACATCCTGTTCGTGACCGACGTGGATAACGCCACAAGTAAGCTGACATTCACATTTTGGGGTACGTCGGACGGCCGCCAAGCCTCTTACGAACCACCGCAAGTACTTTCGTGGAGCGGCTACGGCGAGCCGGTGTATACGGAAACCACGTCGCTTGCGGAAGGCGTTACGCAATGCCAGTCGCCGCACTCGGGCGCCACAACAACGTTCACGTACACGGTAGTTTACGCCGACGGAACAACATACGAGGAAGAATTTTCGTCGTCCTACCGCTCGCTGCCAAAAATCTGTCTTGTGGGCGTGGTGAGCACGCCGGCGGAACTGGAACCTGACCCCGAACTCTCGCCACCTCCCGAGACTGTTGATACGAGTAACTGACAACTGTTGTCAGTTACCATGAGTCGCTAGCCCCGTTTCCTCTAGACTCAACAAAAATACCCCGTGCTGGCGGGTTCAGGGGCTGCAGTCAAGAAGAGGCATCCGCGGTGTCAGTCCAGCCGAGGCCAGAATAAACCGCCATATGCATCCCCATGCTTGTCGTGACTGCAGTCCGCGAACCGTCAGAACGAGGCAAAATTGATGGGATGAAAGCACGCAAGGGGGCAACACGTGCCCCCTTTTCGCAATTTCTCTTAAAGATTACCCCTACCGAATGACTTTGTCAACCAATCCGTACTTTACCGCGTCCTTAGCCGTCATGAAGTTATCGCGGTCGGTATCGGCCGCGACTTTTTCCTGCGACTGGCCCGTGTGCTTTGCTAAAATTTCGTTGAGCGTTTCGCGAACGGCCAGAATGCGGTCAGCATGAATTTTGATGTCCGTCGCCTGTCCCTGCACCCCACCCAAAACCTGGTGAATCATGACCTCGGCGTTGGGAAGTGCAAATCGCTTCCCCGCAGCGCCAGCGGCCAAGAGAACAGCGCCCATGCTCGCCGCCATGCCGATGCAGATCGTCGATACGGCCGGTTGGATGTACTGCATGGTGTCGTAAATCGCAAGCCCAGACGTTACCGAACCGCCCGGCGAATTGATGTAAAGCTTAATGTCTTTGTCCTTATCCTGGCTTTCGAGAAACAAAAGCTGGGCAATAACCGCGTTGGCGACGCCGTCGTCGATCGACGTCCCCAAAAACACGATACGATCCTTAAGAAGACGTGAATAAATGTCGTACGACCGCTCGCCGTAGTGCGTTTTTTCGATGACGGATGGAATGAGATATTGCGAACGAATGTCATTGGTCATAGGAGTTTTGAGCATAAATGCTCTGACACTCAGTGTCAACGGCTTACTTGACACTCAGTGTCAAGTATCAGTAACGGGTTTTT
>CAYZRQ010000071.1:0-3188 GCA_964480895.1 uncultured Gammaproteobacteria bacterium
GCGCATGACGCTCGTATCACTCGCGTCGGTACCGATCGCGGTAACGCTCACACTCACGGTGTACGCAAGAACGGAAAAGCTTCAGAGCAGACACATGGAGGCTTGGGAGCAGCTTTCACGCCGTATCATCGAAACCATCACGAATATTGTCCCCATCAAGGCCTTTGCCCAGGAGTCGTCGGTTTCGCGGCAGCAGCGTAAAGCGATCGAGCGCGTTACCGACCGTCAGCTCAAGCTCAACGTCGCGTGGGCGTGGCTCGACTTCGGCAATGGTACGGTGCGCATTCTTGCGCGACTCATTCTCCTGTTCGCGGGAACGTACTTCATTACGCAAGGCACGCTTTCTGTGGGTACACTCATTACGTTTATCGGCATGTTGAGCTACCTGTTGGCACCGTTTGACTACACACTCGCCGACATCATGCGCCGCGCAAGTGAGATCCGCACCGCATTTGCGCGCCTTGCCGGCGACTGGTTCACCGAGAACCGCCTGCTCGAGCGCCCGCGGCCGAAAAAGCTCGGGCGCGTGAAGGGCGATATCGCGTTCGACGGCGTAACGTATCGCTATCCGAATAAAACAGCCGATGCCATTGCGGGCGTCAGCGTACACGTTCCGGCGGGGACGAGCCTGGCGCTCGTCGGGCCATCGGGTGGCGGAAAATCAACACTCGTGCGGTTCGTTAATCGATTTCTTGATCCGACAAAAGGGCGCGTGCTGCTCGATGGCCTTGATGTTCGCGATCTGCGTATCGTCGATATCCGACGTGCCGTGGGAGTCGTCCAGCAAGACACGGTACTCTTCAACGACACTATTCTCGCCAACATCCGGTTTGTACGTCCCGAAGCGTCACAATCCGCAGTCATCGCGGCGTGTAAACGTGCACAAGCCCACGAATTCATCGCGGAGCTTCCCAAAGGTTACGCCACGCTCGTCGGGGAGCGCGGCGTCAAACTCTCCGGCGGCGAGCGACAGCGTCTCGCGCTTGCTCGCGTCTTTTTAGCCGCGCCGCCAATCCTCGTCCTTGACGAATCAACGAGCGCGCTCGACTCCGAGACCGAACACAAACTTCAGGTTGCGCTCCGCGAGGCCATGCACGGGAGAACGACCATCATCATCGCCCACCGGCTGTCAACCGTCTACATGGCCGACCAAATTGCCGTGCTCGATCGCGGTCGCGTGACTGAACTGGGAGCGCACGAGGATCTCCTCAAACGTCGCGGCATGTATGAGCGGCTGTGGAAACTCCAATCCGGCGGTTATTTGCCTGACTAACCCTCTATCAAAATCCGAACGACGTTCGCAAGATCCATGGAACAAAGATTTTTCGGAACAACGTCGTCGATGCGCTTGAGGACGTCGGGATGCATCGCTTCGGTAAAGGCGTTCTTGTTTGCTTCGGGGACACAAATGACCGCGCGCACAAACCCCTCGTGGTCGAGCATCATGCGCATTCGTTTGGAAAGCGCGCCGTAAAGGTGGACGAGACGATGGGCCTTCATGGCGTCGTAATCCTGTTCGATGCTCACGTTTGCGCCCTTGGTTTTGCCGTCGGTCGCCGTATCGGGTGTCTCGATGACGTCGATCTCCTCAACCTCGCGCCCTTGTGCGGACAAGAGTCGAGCGCGCTCGTTGTTCGTGAGTGCGATAAGCGTCTTTTCCGCAAACGGCGGGTAGTGTTCGGAGAACTGCATACAAAGAAAGGTTAGCATAAAAACGCCAGGGAATACAGCACCGCGTGATACAATGCTGCCATATGCGAGGAGGAAGGGTCGCGCAGATGCTCGCGACAAACGTTCGGGAGATCGTGTTTGGTCTTGAAGACAGCCTTGTCTCGACGCTCGGGACAATGACCGGCGTCGCCATTGGCACGGGCGACCGTTTTGTCGTTGTGTTGACCGGCGTCGTGCTCGTTGTCGTTGAGGCGCTTTCCATGGCGGCAGGAAGCTTTTTGTCGTCGAAATCCGCAACCGAGCTGTTTGAAGAGCGAAAACGCCAAGATCATGCCCGCGTGCTCCTTGAGCGCGTTTCCGATCGCGAGTCGCTTCGCGACCTGTTTGTGCGCAAGGGGTTTTCACGCGAGGAGATCGGCGTCGCGCTCGATGCGATTGGCCGCGAGCGACGCGTGTGGCTGGCGGAGATGCGGCGTTGCGAGCACCGGTTCCTGCCGTCCGTTGGCGTTTCGCCGCGGCTCTCGGCGCTTGTCATGGGAGTGTTTTACCTCGTTGGTGGCGCAATCACGCTCGTGCCGTATTTTGTACTGCCGGTGTCGCTCGCTATTCCTGTCGCCATCACGCTCATTAGCGCTGCACTCTTCGCGCTCGGCATTGCCAAGGCGCGACTCACGGGGGTTGGGGTGTTGCGCAGCGGCGTTGAGATGCTTGTGGTATCGCTTGGCGCCGCGCTCCTCGGGTACGTGTTCGGCCGCGGCATATCACTCGCATTCGGTATTGATGTAGCGCCGTAATATGCGACTCCCTGGCTATCATCGCGCACCCGAATTTCCCAAAGGGTTGACGTGGATTGGAGGAAAACCGAAATCCATGCAATCGTTGCGCGGCAAAGTGGTCCTTGTCGATTTTTGGACGTCCTCATGCATGAGTTGTTTACGGACGATCCCGCACATGGCGCGACTTGCGACGACATACCGCCGCCGAGGGTTAGTTGTTCTTGGCGTGCATGTGCCGGAATTTGCGTTTGAGCACGCTCGCGAAAATGTCGAGCGCGCCGTACGCGACCTCGGTATTACGTATCCGGTTGTACTCGATAACGCTTACACCATGTGGAATCTCTACCGCAACCGCACGCGGCCGCGGCGGTACGTCATCGCCCCCGATGGCTGCATCGCATTCGATTTTGCTGGCGAAGGCGGATACGAAGCGACCGAGCGGGCGATCCAGGAAGCGCTTACGGCTTTGGGGAAGACTCGACTGCCGCACATCGCTCCCGATGCCGATGACGCGCTTGCGTGCGCGTCAACAACGCCCGATGTCGACCTCGGCTACCTTCGCGGCTCGCACGGGAACCCCGGCGACGTCCTCCCCGACGCTGAAACGGCGTTTACCGACGTTCCCGTGCATGAGGACGGCGTTCCGTATGTCCACGGTCATTTTACGATAGGGAAGGAGTGCGCCGTGCATACGCGGGCGCTTGCGACGCCGAGCGAATACATCGCGCTCGGCTATAGCGC
>CAYZRQ010000071.1:3198-3742 GCA_964480895.1 uncultured Gammaproteobacteria bacterium
ATGCGGTGCTCGGCGCGGCAAAGGGCGAGGTAACGCTTACGATTGAACAGGACGGCGCGCCAGTGCCCGAGTCGATGCGGGGGAGCGATATCGCGGTTCGTAAGGGTAAAACCGTGGTCGATGTGACAGAACATCGACTTTATCGTCTTATCGCTTCGGACGTGTATCATCGCGCCACGCTTACGTTGCGCTTTGCCGACGCCGGGGCGGAGATCTATCGATTTTCATTCGGCGCTTGCAAGGAATAGTCGCGCCCCGTACCATCGCCGTCTTATGGCCGCTTCGCGCATCTATCTCGACTACGCCGCAGCAACCCCGCTCGACAAGCGGGTTTTTCGGGCGATGCGGCCATTTTTTGCTGCGGCATTCGGCAATCCTTCGAGCATTCATGCAGAAGGCCGTGCTGCGCGTGCGGCCGTAGAGACAGCCCGACGTGGCGTTGCGGATGCCATCGGCGCACGTCACGACGAAATCATTTTCACGAATGGCGTGACGGAAGCGATCAACATCGCGCTTGCCGGCGTACTTGCTACTTCCGGCGACA
>CAYZRQ010000072.1:0-406 GCA_964480895.1 uncultured Gammaproteobacteria bacterium
ACCACCACTTCGTTCGTTCCCGGCCGACGCTCGACGACGTACAACGGCGTGCCGCCACCGACGCCAAGTCCTTCGCGCTGACCAATAGTGTAAAACTCAAAGCCCTTGTGCCGACCGATAACGCGACCGTCGGTCGTTACAATATTGCCTTCATGCGGCGTGATCTTGGCCTGAAGAAAATCCTGCATGTCGACTTTTCCGACGAAACAGATGCCTTGGCTATCTTTTTTTTCTGCGACGTGAAGAACTGCCGCTTTCGCTTTTTCGCGTACCTCGGGCTTCGTTATCTCGCCGATCGGGAAAATCGCGCGAGCAAGCTGCGGCTGCGTCAACTGACATAAAAAGTAGCTCTGGTCTTTGTTCGCATCAACGCCCGCGAGGAGATGCGCACCGGCGCTGTCTCGAT
>CAYZRQ010000072.1:416-3723 GCA_964480895.1 uncultured Gammaproteobacteria bacterium
CTCGATGAATACGCGCGTAATGACCGGTCGCGATAAACGCACAACCAAGCTCATCGGCCTTGCGCAGAAAGAGATCAAACTTCATGTACTTGTTGCACAAGACGTCGGGGTTCGGCGTGCGGCCGGCCTTGTACTCGTCAATCATGTACGCGTAGACGAGACGCCGGTACTCGTCCTCAAAATCGAACGTATGAAATGGAATGCCAAGCTGCGCCGCAACACGCATCGCATCGCGCCGCTCCGCACGCCAACCGCACTCACTGACGTCGTCGCCGTCAGACCAATTTTTCATGAACCCACCGACGACATCGTAGCCTTGCTCCAACAACAACACCGCGCTGACGCTCGAATCAACGCCGCCGGAAAGGCCAAGAAGGATACGCGGTTTTGGCATAGGGCGGTGAGACTATCAGAACGCGCGAAAGATTGCGAGCTCCGGCTCGGCGGTAACGGTAATACGCTCCTTCGTTACTGGCTGGTCGAAAGCGAGTGAACGCGCAAACAGCGCGATGTTGCCGTTCAGCATTTTCCTCGCACCATATTTCTTGTCGCCGACAATAGGCGTACCGAGCGACGCCATCGCGACGCGAATCTGATGCGGCCGTCCGGTCTTCGGATGGATTTCGACGAGCGAGCCATGCAGAACCTTGTACGTCAGCTCGGCACGAAGCGATCCGGGAACTTCGCAATCGTGCGACGTGACGACGTTCGTTGCCTCGTTTTTCACAAGCCATTGGACGACGGTTCCCTCTGTTTGCTTCGGTGTCCCTTCGACGACCGCCCAGTAGACTTTTTCGATGCTGTGCGATCGGATCTGCTCTGACAGTCGCGATGCGCCTTTTGATGTCTTTGCAAAAAGCACAACGCCGCCGACGGGGCGGTCGAGGCGATGCAACAGGCCAACGAACACATTACCCGGCTTGTTGTCGCGCTGCTTAAGAAATGCCTTCACGTCATCCAAAAGGTTGACGTCGCCGGTAGCGTCGCCCTGCGTCAACATGCCGTGCGGTTTGCAGACGGCAACGAGGTGATTGTCTTCGTAGAGGACGTCCATACTTGGCGAGGAGCGTACCATGTGCTAGTCTCGGCGTGAACCGTGGAGGATCGGTGTCTTGGAACGAACACAATGAAAGGTTCCGGCTCAACCCGAAAGCAATGCGGATGATGTGCTGGTACGCCATGAGGCGCGCACTGCGCGACGTTCAGTTGGATGGACATTTAGCCGGGACCCGCACGCCCCGCGGCGACGTGCGCCCGATTAATCTCGTTGACCATCCGCTCGCCGACCGCGTGCTGATCCTGCAGCACGAAGACCGAGCAAGAGTTGCCATTGTCAATGCCAGTGGCCACGACAAGCGATTCGAGAACGCAATGCGGCTCGTCATCGACTACTGCTATATCTGTCCACTCGGCCTGGCATACAACTCAAGCTCGACCGTGGCGTTCTTGAACGCATACACCATTTTCGCCGCACAGGAGATGAAGAGGACGCCAGCAGAAGTCGAGGCGTGGATGCTCGAGGTCTACAGCGCCCTGCTCAAGCTCGACCGCGCCGTAAAAGCGATCGATATCGTCGTCACGGCGTAAGCCGCTCGTCCCCCGTTGCTCGCTTTGCGAGTCATGGGGGATTTTTGCATCCAAAATGCCTTTATGATAGCTTTTCGTCGCACACAGGAGGCACCGTGATCCGTTTCGTCACCAACATCGACCCCGCACCCCTCGACGGCTACCCGCCGGTCTCGGGACACGAACCCATCCTCGATCGATTGCACAGCGAACTGCTCGGCCCAATCGTCGAGGCGGCGGTCCTCGCTGCCGTGCGCAACATGACGTTCGCGAACAGACGGGCCCAAGAAATCGCTCGCTGCGAGCAGCCGCAGCTGCTCCTCGCCTGCCTCGATCACGCTGACCGCTTCAGCCCGGCTACCGCGCTCCTCTCTCGCGCGCTTCACGCCGTCGCACACGAACTCGGCATGATCGATGCGCCGGGAAGCATGGCGGTGAAGCTCGTCGCGCGCTGTCTCGACGCCAAGTGGAGCGAGTACCGCCCGGCGTGGTCAGCGTTTGTGCTCGACTCGGCCATCGCGCTCGTCTCGACGCATCGGCGTCTGCGCGACGGCGGCAGTGGCGCGGGCGAGCAATTCGCGAAAGCGATCCTCGAGCGCATCGAGCGCACGATAGCGCTTTCCGAGTGCACATTCCCCTACGTCGACGGCCACGAGATCGAGGAACGTGAGGGGAGATAACGATCCTCGGCGCGATCACAGCGACATCAATCACCGCCCGACTCTCGCGAGTCCGGGCGGATTTCTTTCTTCTCTACGTGCGTTTCGTACTGATCCTTTTCTTTGCCGATCGGCCATATTTGGGTTCCGGAACAGCGCGATAAATTTTTACCCATTTTGCCATCCCGCGCATTTCCAGCCATTGCTGTAGCGGTTCGAACAAATCAAACGGGCAAATATATACACTTTTCTGTAAGCGTAAAAAACTCATCCTGTAGAGAAAACCGATGAGCGTCTTACGTGTCGCTCTCTCGTCCTCCGGTATATCAAACATCACGAGACATTGCGTGCCGTCTTCCATCATGGGTGCCGCAATGATCTGTTGCTGCAAAAAAGCGTCCCTGCCTCGCTCGGTTAGTACAACACGCCAACCACGCTTGTTTTCTTTGATCTGAATCAATCCCCTTGTTTGTAATTTGCGAATCATCACTTTTCTCGAACGTTGATAACGACCGTCGTCGATACGTCTGGCTTCACTGACGCCAAATTGAAGAACAAGCTGCGGTCTACGCATCGCAAGTTCGATGGAGCCGGCCGATTCTACTACCGTCTTAAGCAGATTCACGACTCGCGAAAATCGAGCCTGAATCAATACCGAGTGTGATCCTTTTCTTTGCCGATCGGCCATATTTGGGATCACTCAGCCCATGGATACCTACCACTCGCACCGAACCGCAACGCCGGTCGGGAGGAGAAATCCGCGGTCATTCGTCTCCTCGAGTGTCAGCTCGACCGCATCGATTTTGGCGCTCCACGGCAACGATGTTCGTACCATGTTCTCAATCGCCAGCGCCGGAAAACCGAGCGAATAGGCGTTGACGAGAAGCAAGCCATGTTGCGCGTTGAGAAGCTTCATGCAGTCGTCGAGCAGCTTCGGTAAATCATTTTCAAATTTCCAAATTTCGCCCTCGGGACCTCGGCCGAACGCCGGCGGGTCCATGAGGATCGCATCGTAAACGTTGCCACGTCGAATTTCGCGCGCAACGAACTTCTGCACATCGTCAACAATCCAGCGAATCGGC
>CAYZRQ010000073.1:0-3720 GCA_964480895.1 uncultured Gammaproteobacteria bacterium
GACAAGCAGGGAAGACCTGCAATTTTTCGTCCAAACAACCAAGGATGCTGGCGTGGTCATTATGGGCAGCCGGACGTTTGCGACGATTGGCAAGCCTCTGCCTGGCCGCCGCGTGATCGTTCTCTCAAGCGCGCCGGCGACGGCGATACCGATGCAGGGCGTCGAATACGCATCGGACGACGTGGCAACGCTTGTTGCGCGCCTTGCGGGCGAGGGGTGCGAGCGCGTTATCGTCGCGGGTGGTGCGTCGGTCTACGGCCAGTTTATCGCCGCCGGTCTCGTCGACGATTATTTTTTTACGATTGAGCCGGTGCTGTTCGGCCAGGGTATTCCGCTTGCTGAAGCGTTCACGCGGGTGAACCTCGAACTCGTGGAGGTGCGGCAGCTCGGTACGCGCAGTGTCATGCTCCACTACCGCGCACAGCGGACGTTTATGAAGCCCGTTGCCGAGCGCACCATTGACCGCCAGTATCATGACCTGCTCGCGCGTATCATGAGCGAGGGCGTTGATGTGCGGCCCATCCAGGGCGAAGCGTCGCGCATGGTGCTCGGCGCGCAAATGCGCTTTCCCCTTGAGAACGGTTTTCCCATGATGACCGAGCGCGACCTGTCGGGAAAATTCATGGCCGGTGCGCTCGGCGAGCACATCGCCTTTCTCCACGGCGCCCGCACGCACGAAGAACTCGTCGCGTTCGGCTGCGGCTGGTGGAAGCGATGGGTGACGAAGGAGCGTTGCGACATCTTCGATTTACCCGAGGGCGATTTGGGCCCCGGCTCGTACGGTCCCGCATGGACGGCATTTCCTACGGCCGAGGGCACGCCGTTCAACCAAGTGGAACACGTCGTCAAGCAAATCCGCGAGCGGCCGAATTTACGCACGCACATTATTTCGCCTTGGATTCCGCAATACACGCTTCAGCACTCGGAGTTACCGCCGCGTCGGGTCGTTGTGGCGCCGTGTCACGGCTACTTGCACATTCTCGTCTATCCCGAGACGAAACAGCTTTCCGTCCACCACTTCCAGCGCAGCGGCGACGTGCCGGTCGGCGTTGTGTTCAACATTATCCAGTACGCGGCATTCACGATGATGATTGCGCAAGCCACGGGTTACGCGCCCAAGGAACTCGTCTACACCATTTCCGACGCGCACATCTACGAAAGCCAATTCGACAAAGTCCGCGAACTTCTCGGTCGTGAATCTCGAACATTTCCCACGATGACGCTCGACTCGCGTATTGACGATCTTCTCGATTTTCGTGCCGAGCATTTCACGCTTGCCGACTACAATCCGCACGAGGCGATGGTTATTCCTACGCCCGTCTAATCGTATGACTGATTTTGTTGACGTGAACAACGCTCGTCCGGGCGTTGGGAAATATCAAAACGTTATTCGTGACATCGCCGAAAAACAGGTTTGCCCGTTTTGTCCGGAACACATCGCGTCGTTTCACTGTAATCCGATTGAGCGGCGCGAGCACTGGCTCGTGACCGACAACATGTATCCGTACAAGCCGTCGCGCTCGTGCGTGCTTATCATCCACATCAAACACATCGAACACGCTGCGGACATCTCTCCCGACGCATGGCGTGAGCTCGGTGAGATTTATAGCGACGTTATCGCCGCACGCGGCATTGCGGGCGGTACGATCATGATGCGCTTCGGGGAGACGCGTTTTACGGGCGCCTCGGTAACGCATTTGCACGCGCATCTCATCCAGTCCGACCCCGACAGTCCCGATTACGATGCGGCGGCCGGTTTACGCATCCGTTTGGGTTAGGTTGACGTGAATCGTTTCAACGCCGAACGCGCGGAAAATCTCATCGGCGTCGAGGAGCGAATAGCCGGAAGTGTAGTACACGCGCTCAATGCCGCTTATCGCAACAAGGCGCGCGCAGTTCGGACAAGGGAACGTGGTGACGTAGAGCGAAGCGCCGCGAAGCGCAACACCGCCCTCTGCCGCTCGCGCAATAAGATCGGCCTCGGCGTGGATCGCCGTTGAGCATTCGATATGTTCGCCGGCGTTAAAGTTCGAACGCGGATCGCCGTTGTACGCCAAATGAAAGTCGGTAGGAAGGTGGCGGTTGTGGCTCGTCAACACGACAACACCGTCCTTGGCGATGACGCCACCGACGTGGCGCCACCAATCCGAACTGTGCGCGGCTTCGCGCTCTGCTTGCGCCATGAAGGCGCGGTCAAGCTCACGCACGTCGACGCTTGACGTTGTTGCAGGAATTTTCGTTACGGTTGTCGGAAGTTTATCCCAGCGGAGGAAGACGGAAATAAAGGTGGCGCGCAAGTCGTATTGCAAGGCGAGCTCATGCGAGACGTCGTCGTCGGGCATCGTAACCGCGCTACCGCGCAGAGCTTCGAGGTCAGCGCGCGATACGACGCGAACGCTCGGCGCAACGTCGAGGCTTTGCACGGCGCGGCGCATCATTTCCGCATCGACCGTGCGCAGATCGCGCGTCAATGCCGTTACGTCGGCGATGATGTCGTTACCAAGAATGCCGATGCCGTCGCCGCCGTGAAGCGCGAAGAACGTGAAATAGCCTTGGTGGAGAACGGGCACGAAGGCGATGAGCATAGGTGTCGAACGTTATAACGTCGAATGTCGAACGTCATGACGCTCTGATGTTGTTCAAGAACTTTTCAATCAGCGCGGTGACTTCCTGTGCGAGCGTTTCAGCGCCCTCGATCGTCAGGTTGCGCACGCGCGCAGTCGTCGTTGTTACGCCCTGCGGCGGTAGCACGACAATTTCGCCGCAGTGCTGCCGGTAGTCGTCGATCTCCGTTGCCGTCACCTCTTTCGTCGACGATGAAAATACCATGACGTCGGGATGAATCATCGCGATGATGTCACCAAGGCCGTGATGCGCTTCTTTGATGGTCACAAGGTCGACGTGGCGCAAGTGGAGCAGCATGTTGACGCGTTCGTCTTGCGGTACGATCGGGCGCTTGGGACCTTTGCGGATGCGGGTGAGCTCGTCGGAGTCAATGCCGACAATGAGAATATCGCCGTAGGATTTGGCGCGCTCAAGGTACGTGGCATGTCCCTCGTGGATGAGGTCGTAGACGCCTTGCGTGAGCACGATGCGCATGCCGAGCGCCTTGAGGCTCTCGACGAGCGCCTTGAGTTTCGCTTGATCGGGAACGAAGCGTTTGTCGCGATTCGATCCGGGGCCGAACGGGTCATGGTACGACGAAGGCATAGATGCGTGCAGGTTATCATCCCCGCACCGGCGCCAGAAGTGGATAACGCGAGGAAACGAAAAGACCAGGGGATTTGCCCCCGGCCTTTCGTTTGGCATTACGGCGCCGCGATTTCGAGCGCGATGGCCGGTCCCATGGTTGACGTGAGCGTTGCCGATTTCATGTAGATGCCTTTGGACGACGCCGGCTTGATCTTGCGAATCGCTTCAACGGCGACCCGGATATTTTCGACGAGATTGTCGTCGCTAAACGACTTCTTGCCGACGATCATGTGGACGTTACTCGTGTTGTCGTTCTTGAACGCCACTTTGCCGCCTTTTTGTTCCGTGATGATCTTTTCAATGTTCGGACCGACGGTGTCGGTCTTCGGGTTTGGCATGAGTCCACGCGGGCCGAGGATTTTTGCGGCCTTGGCGAGTTTGGGCATCATGCTCGGTACCGCAACCGCGACGTCGAATTCGATTTTGCCCGTTCGAGCAATAAGGTCGATCGTCTCTTCGGTGCCGATG
>CAYZRQ010000074.1:0-3697 GCA_964480895.1 uncultured Gammaproteobacteria bacterium
CCGCGTTCGATCTGCTTTTTCGTTGCCTCGTCAAGATCGGTCGCGAACTGCGCAAACGCTTCGAGCTCACGGAACTGCGCAAGGTCGACTTTGAGCGTTTTGGCGACGCTCTTCATGGCCTTGGTCTGCGCGGCAGAACCGACGCGCGACACCGACAAGCCGACGTTGAGCGCCGGACGCTGTCCGCGGTAGAAGAGCTCGCTCTCGAGATAAATCTGTCCGTCAGTGATGGAAATGACGTTTGTCGGAATGTAGGCCGACACGTCGCCGCCTTGCGTTTCGATGATCGGCAGCGCGGTGATCGAGCCGCCGCCGTGCGCGTCGCTCAAGCGTGCCGACCGTTCAAGCAGGCGCGAGTGCAGATAGAAGACGTCGCCGGGGTATGCCTCGCGGCCGGGCGGACGCCGCAAGAGCAACGAGATTTCGCGGTACGCCCACGCATGCTTGGACAAGTCGTCGTAAATAACGAGAACGTCCTCACCCTTACTCATGAAGTACTCTGCGAGTGCGCAGCCCGCATACGGGGCGATGTACTGCATGGCTGCCGGGTCAGACGCACCGGCGAGCACGATCGTCGTGTATTCCATGGCGCCAGCGCGTTCAAGGCGGGCTTTGATTTGTGCGATCTTCGATTCCTTTTGGCCGATGGCGACGTAAATACACTTCACGCCAGCACCATGCTGGTTCAAAATCGTGTCGATGGCGATGGCGGTTTTACCGGTTTGACGATCGCCGATGATGAGCTCGCGCTGACCGCGGCCGATGGGGATGAGCGCGTCAATCGCTTTGATACCGGTGTGCAGCGGCACGCTGACGGATTTACGCGTCATGACGCCCGGCGCAACCTTCTCGACCGGCGCGAACGTCGTGCTCGCAATGGCGCCCTTGCCGTCGACGGGAATGCCAAGCGCATCAACCACACGGCCCACAACGCCGTCGCCCACGGGGATCGACAGCACGCGGCCGGTGGTCTTTACCGTGTCGCCCGCTTTCACGCTCGCGGTGTCACCGAGGAGTATGGCGCCGATGACTTCTTCTTCGAGGTTGAGCGCGATGCCGTAGACACCGCTGCCGAACTCGATCATCTCTTGCGCCATGGCGCCCGAAAGGCCGCTCAAGCGCGCAACGCCGTCGGCAACGGAGAGGACAGTGCCCACGCGCTCTTCATGCGCATCGGCTTTGAACGCGTCGACTTGCTGGCGCAGCGCATTGATGATGTCGGATTTTTTCGTCATACGGATGATGTTTGTAATGCTTTCTGCAAACGGGCGATGCGCCCCGCAAGGCTGCCATCGATTCGGCGATCGTCAATGCGTACCACCGCTCCGGCCATAAGCCGCGGATCGACGCGCTCACTTATGTCAGCGCCCGGAGCTGCAGCCGCGATTGTCTGCCGCGCGAGATCGGTGAGCGCATGTGCCGAAACGATCGTCACCTGCGACGCGCCGTAGCGCGCCTTCCACACCGCGTGCAGCTCGCGCTCCACAGCGCGCCAGAGCGGAAGCAGTCGACGCTGTGCAAGCAATGCCACAAATGCGGCAACAACGTCGTTGACCTCGTTGGGAGTTTTGTCGTGCGTCGCATCGACGAGGACGGCGGCGAGTTGTCGCGGCGTAGGGGCTGCCATATTACGTCAGTTTGCGCACGACCTCTTCGGCGAGCGATTGCGACTTCTTCTCGTCAACTTTTTCAAGCGCAATCTTTGCCGCCGCGCGCACGGCGATGTCGACAATCTCCCTGCGCATCTCAAGCATCATCGCGTCCCGCTCCTGGCCGAGCTGATCTTTCCCGCGCACAATAACGCGCTCAACTTCGCGCTTGGCCGCATCGATCATCTCCTTCTTGCGTTCCTCGGTGTCGGTAATCGTTCTCTCAATGATCGCCTGCGCCTCAATGCGCGCGTTTTGCAAAATCGAACCACGCTCGTCGTCAACAGCCTTTAACCGCTTAGTAATGTCCTCGGCTTCCTTCATGCTGCGTTCAATGCGCGCCTCGCGCGCCGCAAGCATTGCCATTATTGGCTTGTACGCAAAGCGCCACAAAACAAGAAGGACAAGGAGAAAGTTGACGAGCTGCGCGGCAAAGATGTCGGCGCGCAACCCGAACGTGCCGAGCAACGACGTGTTAGCCTCGGTCTCGGTTGCTGTTTGCGTTTGCGCTGGCGATACAGACATATATGGTCACTTCGTCATTGCGAGGCCACGAGCTTGTCGAGTGGCCGAAGCAATCTACAACGAGTCTCGCACCGAGATTGCTTCGTCTCCGGCAAAGCCGGATCCTCGCAATGACGAATAAAATTACAGCGTGAACGAAACAACGAGCGCGTAAATGGCGATGGCTTCCGCGAACGCCATGCCAAGAAGCATCGGCGTGAACACTTCTTTCGCGGCTTCGGGGTTACGGCCAATGGACTGCATGGCGGCAAAGCCGATAAGACCGATACCGAGCGCGGGACCGAGACCGGAAAGTGCGATGGCAATGGCCTTCGCGAGCAGGGACATGGTTTCTGGAGTCATAGTGTGAGGTAGAAAGTAGAAGGTAGAGAGTAGAAAGGTTCACCACGATTCTTTCTACGTTCTACTTTCTACATTCTACGGTAGTGAATTAACGTCCGTCGATGAACATCGTCGTCGAACGTCAACTCGCTACGCGTGCGCTGCTACTGTTTCCTCGTGCCGCTCGTCGCCATGGTCGTGCGACGTGGTTGCGACCGTGAGGTACACGAGCGCAAGCATCGCAAATACCGTTGCCTGCACAATGCCAATAAGCAACTCAAGGAAGATGAACGGGATTGGCACGATGTACGCGACAAGGCCGAGCATCACCGTCATAAGCACCTCGCCCGCGAAGATATTGCCGAAGAGTCGCAGCGACAACGACAGCGCACGCGCCGCCTCGCTCACGATTTCAAGCAAGCCCACACCGAACTCGATCACCGCAACCGCAATTGCCATCGGACCTTTTTTGAGCGCGCGCCAAACGCCGCGCACGTTCACAAACTTGCTCACGTGATTAACAACGCCAATGCTCCGCATGCCCACAACGTGGCTCGTCGCCACCACAAGAATCGCAATCGCGAGCGTGACGTTCAAGTCGCTCGTTGCCGGACGCAAGAGCGGCACAAGCTCAATTTCGCCGTGCAGCATTTCGTACACGCCGAATGTTCCCGTTCCCGGCAGCTGTCCGAGCCAGTTGTTCGCAAGCACAAAAAGAAAGATCGTCGCGACAAGCGGGAAAAATGCGATTGCCTTTGCACGATCCCCCGTCACTTTTTGTACTTGCGCAAGCAGCCCTTCAACAACGGCTTCAAACGCATTGTGTACGCCGCGCGGCACCAGGCTCGTGCGACGCGACGCCACGAACGCGACGACAATAAAAAACGCGGCAACGATCCAGGCGTTCACCATGGAATTCGTCACCGGAAACGAGCCGAGATGAAAAATCGGTTCAGCCGCGAGCGGCACCATCGCCATGGTGCTCGGAATCGACAAGTTCGCGGTACGCTTTGCCATAGAACCGAATCTTTTTGACGAGAACGACTGCGGTAAATACGAGTGCGACCACGAGAACCGTAACCGACATGGTTCTCTCGAGCCCGAGCCACGTGCTTGCGAGCGCGGCCGCGACGACCGGAACCAGAATGGTTGACGAGATGTCGGCTGCCGCACGAAACGCAAGGCTGCGATATCTCTCTTTG
>CAYZRQ010000075.1:0-3678 GCA_964480895.1 uncultured Gammaproteobacteria bacterium
GGCGAGACGCGAGGCATCTGCGCGGTGAGTGAGCGCATCGTCAATCCAGTGTGCTATGCGTTCCATATCCGCCTCGCGCATGCCGCGCGTCGTCAGCGCAGGCGTGCCAAGACGAATCCCCGACGGATCAAACGGCTTGCGCGGCTCGAATGGCACCGTGTTCTTGTTGACGGTAATGCCGGCCGCTTCGAGCGCGATTTGCGCTTCCTTGCCCGAGAGTCCTTTGTTCGTGAGGTTGACGACCATGAGGTGGTTGTCGGTGCCGCCGGTGACGAGGTCGTAGCCACGTTCCATGAGCGCCGTGGCGAGCGCTTTGGCGTTCGCGACAACGCGATGGCCGTAGAGAGTGAAGTCCGGCCGCGCGGCCTCTGCAAGGGCAACGGCGATTGCTGCGGTCTGATGGTTGTGCGGTCCGCCTTGCAAACCGGGGATGATAGCGCGGTCAACGAGCGTCGGGATGTTTTCGCGTTTGCGCTCTGCCGCCTTGAGCGGCATTGACGGATTTCCATTGCACAGGATTATTGCACCGCGCGGTCCGCGCAGCGTTTTGTGTGTTGTTGTCGTTATAACGTCCGCAATGCCGGCGGGCGACGGATGATCGCCCGACACGATGAGTCCCGCGATATGCGAAACGTCGGCGAGCAGATATGCATCGACGCTGTCGGCAACGTCCTTTGCCGCACGCCAATCGATAAGTCGCGGGTAGGCTGTCGCGCCCACGATGATAAGTTTCGGACGATGTTCTTTGGCGAGCGCGGCCATCTCGTCAAAATCAAGATAGCCGTTTTTGTCCGACGTGTACTGTACCGACCGGTAGTATGTGCCGGAAAAGTTGACGGGAAGCCCGTGCGTCATGTGGCCGCCGAACGCAAGCGCCATGCCCATAACCGTATCTCCTGGGTTAAGGAGCGCGAACATCGCCGCGATGTTTGCCGCGCTACCCGACGCCGGTTGCACGTTCGCGTGCGTAACGCCGAACAGCGCCTTGGCGCGGTCGCGGGCAAGATTTTCGATGATATCGACGTACTCACATCCGCCGTAATAGCGTCCGCCGGGATAGCCTTCGGAGTATTTGTTCGTGCCAACGCTTCCGAGCGCGGCAAGCACGGCCGGAGAGACGAAGTTTTCCGACGGAATCATTTCGAGTCCGTGGCGTTCGCGGTTGAGCTCGCATTCAAGCGCTCGCGCAACCTCCGGATCGGTCTCGACCAAAGCGTTCGTCATAATGCGGGAATGATAGCAAGGGAAGAGGGAAAGGGTAAGATGAAACAGTTGCGGAAGGTTTGGCTGCCAGGCTATGATGCCCACATTGTATGACCATTGTCGATAAGTTCCGCGAACGCTTCGGCGCGCGGTTTTCGGAGCGCGAGCCGCTCGCGAAGCATCTCAACATCCGTATCGGCGGGCCGGCGCGATATTTCGTTGAGGCGCGCACGACGCAAGAGCTCATCGACGCCGTGGCGTTCGCCCGCGAGTATGCGGTGCCGTTTGCCATACTCGGCGGCGGATCGAATATGCTCGTGTCCGACGACGGATACGACGGCCTCGTGATTAAAGCTGCCAACCGCGGTGTTGCGATCAACGGCGACCACATCGTGTGCGAGGCCGGCGCCATTTCGGCGGCGGTTGCGCGCCGGGCGGCCGCCGAGGGTCTGCGCGGTTTCGCGTGGGCGATTTCGCTTCCGGGCACGATCGGCGGCGGGGTGCGCGGTAACGCCGGATGCTTCGGCGGCGAAATGTGCGATGCGGTCGTGTCGGCGCGCGTACTTCGCGACGGCGTCGTTGTCGAGTTCGCGAGTGAGGACCTTCACTTTGCGTATCGCCACAGCATCTTTAAGGAGGCGGGGCATGAGGGCGATGTTATTTTGGACGTGACGCTCGCACTTGCGCCAGGTGATCGTGCGCAGGAGCTCGCGCTCATCGAGAAACACCTCACCGACCGCAAAGCGTCGCAGCCGCTCGGTTCGTCGTCATGCGGATGTATGTTCAAGAATTTTAGTTTTACCGATGTGTCGGCAATAGCACAGCTGCAGAAGCGGTTCGACGTCCCCGAGGCGTTCCTGGCGCAGAAGCGGATTCCGGCCGGCTGGATTATCGAGAAGCTCGGACTGAAGGGCACGGCGATCGGCGATGCCGAAGTGTCACAGCAGCATGGCAACTTTCTCGTCAACATTGGTCATGCGACGGCGCGCGACATGTACGAGCTCGTTGTGCGCATCAAACGTTGCGTTCGCGACGAGGTCGGGATTACATTAACTGAAGAGGTGCAACATCTCGGATTTTAATCACCACGCATATGCGCATTATTGACGTGATCGGTTCCTCGATCGACATTACCGCCGCCATCCGCGACTACGTCGACAAAAAGATCGGCATGCTCGATAAGCTTTGCGAAGGCTACTCGCCGTGCGATGTCCGCGCCGATGTCGGCAAAACCGGCGAACACCACAATAAGGGAAAGATTTGGCGCGCGGAGTTTACGCTCACGATTCCCGGCGCGAGCCTACGTGCCGAGGCGCTCGAAGAGGACTTGTACGCGGCGATCGACAGCGCGAAGGACGACCTCAAGCGCCAGCTCGTCGAACACAAAGAACGCCAGCGCGAAGCGCGAAAAGTATGATGCTCGACAATGTCCATGCGGTGCATTTGGTGGGTGCGGGAGGCATCGGGATCAGCGCCATTGGAAAATTTTTGCTCGCAAAAGGGAAGTCGGTCAGCGGTTCTGACGCGAAAGCATCGTCGATCACCGAGGATCTCGCGAAGCGCGGCGTAACGATTGCTATTGGTCATGATGCGGCGAGTGTTCCCGCGGCGTGCGATCTTCTTGTTTACACCGAAGCGGCCGACGAGAAGAACCCCGAGCGCGTGGTCGCGACAGCACGCGGCATTCGTCAACTTGGACATTTTGATTTTTTGGGTGAGTTATCGCGTGAGTACCGCACGATCTGCATCACCGGAACAAACGGCAAGTCGACGACAACGGCGATGACGGGAAAGATTTTTGAGGATGCGGGCCTTGACCCAACGGTCTTCGTCGGTTCGCTTGTGCCAGGCTTTGCGATGGGCAATCTTCGCATCGGTGCGAGCGACATACTCATTGTCGAAGGCGACGAGTATAAGCAGAAAATGGTGAAGCTGTGGCCCGAGACGACTGCTATTACCAACATTGAAGAAGATCATCTTGACGTCTACCGCGATCTCGATCACATCATTGCGACGTTTCAGGAGTTGGTCGAAAAAACGACAGGTGTCGTTTTTGTGAACCGTGACGACGAACATTCCGCCCGGCTTGTGGGTGAACGGATTGAAAAATATGCAGCAAACGACATCGCGGGCACCGCGCTTCGCGTGCCCGGCGAGTTCAATCGCGCGAACGCCGCAGCTGCGGCTGTCGTGGCGAAGGCGTATGGCGTCGACAGCGCGACCATCGCCTCGTCGCTTGCGTCCTATGCGGGCATCTGGCGCCGCTTCGAGCGTGTCGGCTCATACAACGGCGCTGACGTCATTTCCGACTACGCGCATCATCCGACGGCGATCAAGGGTACGCTCGCTGCAGCGAAGGCGTTCTTCCCAGGTCGGCGCATCGTGCTTGTGTTCGAGCCGCATCAGCATAGCCGTACGCGCGAGCTGTTCGACGACTTCGCTGCGTCGTTTCACGATGCCGACGTTGTTATCGTG
>CAYZRQ010000076.1:0-3676 GCA_964480895.1 uncultured Gammaproteobacteria bacterium
GCGGCAACGGCCAGGCCGGGCTCCTCACCGAAGCCGTGCGCCGTGCGCCATTTTCACTTGTGCTTCTCGACGAGCTTGAAAAGGCGCATCCCGACATCCTCAACCTTTTTCTCCAAGTCATGGATGACGGCCGTTTGACCGATGGCCTCGGCCGAACCGTCGATTTTACGAACGTGATTATCATTGCGACGTCGAACGCCGGTACACAATATATTCAGGACGAGGTCGCCAAGGGTACGATACTCGCAGCCATCAAAACTGCGCTTGTTGAGAACGAGCTGCGCAGCGTATATCGTCCGGAATTTCTCAATCGGTTTGACGACATCATCGTGTTTTCGCCGTTGTCGATCGACGACGTATCAGCGATCGCGTACCTCCTTATCGGCAAGGTTGTTGAGCGGCTTAAGGGCAAGGGGATCGATCTCGCGGTTACCGATGCGGCCGTGCACGAGCTTGCGCAAGCCGGATTCGATCCGAAGTTCGGCGCCCGTCCGCTGCGGCGCGTGGTACAGGAGCGGTTGGAAAATGCAATTGCGGAAAAATTGCTGAGTGGCGACGTCGGTCGGCGTGACAAGCTCGTCTATGACCAGGGCGGCGTGTTGACGGTTGAGAAGGCGAGGGAGTTGTAAGTATTTTTGTCATTGCGAGGAAAACGCACAATCTTTTCGTCATTGCGAGGCCACGAGCTTGTCGAGTGGCCGAAGCAATCTACAACGAGTCTCGCACCAAGATTGCTTCGTCGGGATTACCCTCCTCGCAATGACGAGGGTGATGGGACGAAGACTTCTCGTTATTCATTGTTTGCATCTCGCATCTCCCAGTGTTACTTTCCTCTCATATGCCTTTCTGGTGGCCATTTCCTGTTGCGGCTGCACTCATCATCGCCGCGCTTACAACGCCGCTTGTCGCGCGCTTTGCGCGGCTACACGGCGTCGTTGACGCGCCCGACGGCGCGCGTAAACTCCACGCCAAAGCCACGCCGCTTTTGTGCGGCGTTGCGATATATTTTGGTTTCGCAATCCCGACGCTGATCGTGCTCGGCGTGTCGGATCATGTCACGTCAGGCGAGATCGATGTTCGTCATGTGCTCGGCGTGCTTGCGGGCGGACTCGTACTCATGGTTGGCGGCGCACTTGACGACCGCTACAACCTCCGGCCGAAGTTCGCGGTCATCGCGCCGATCATCGCCGCATGCATTGTCGTCGCCGTCGGCATCTCCGTCGACAAAATTACGAACCCGCTCGGCGGCACAATCGCCATCGCTTCGTCGCTTTCGAGCGTTCTTGTTTTCGTGTGGATTCTCGGCATGACGTACACAACGAAAATTCTTGACGGCTTGGACGGCCTTTCGGGCGGCGTTACGGCGATTGGTGCAGCCATGATTGCGGCACTCGCGCTTTCGACTGCGTACTTCCAGCCCGACGTCGCGCTCCTCGCGCTCATCTTCCTGGCGGCGATTATCGGGTTCCTACTGTGGAATTGGCATCCGGCGCGCGTGTTCATGGGTGAGGGTGGAAGCACGTTTCTCGGCTTTACGCTCGGCAGCCTTGCCGTTATCTCCGGCAGTAAAGTGGCGACCGCGCTGCTCGTCATGGGAATCCCCGCGCTTGATGTGGGTATCGTTATCATCCGCCGCTTGCTCGCACGCAAACATCCGTTCGCTACAGCCGACCGTCTTCACGTCCACCATTTGCTCTTGCGTCTGCGCTTGAACGAAGGACAAGCGGTTATTGCCTACTGCGCCGTCGCGCTCGCGCTCGGTATCACTGGCCTCATGGCATCGAGCTGGCAAAAAATTGCGGTGCTCGGCATACTTGCCGTTGTTGTTTCCATTCTCGTTCACCATATCCTCAAACGTCTATGACGATATCTCGTACCCACTTCATTATGTTCGCCACCGCGATTCTTGCGACGGTAGTCGTGTTCTTCGCGCTTGCCGACGTTGCGCGTGGTCGCGTAGTCGCTAACGGCTATAACCTCGACGTCATCGTTGCCGATACATTTCTCGAGCGTCGGAACGGACTCTCCGGTTTCACGTCGGACAATCTTGGCGCCGACGGCATGCTGTTCGTATTCGATGATGCGCTTGTTCGGGATTTTTGGATGAAGGGCATGAAGTTTCCGCTTGACGTCATTTGGTTGAAGGACGGAAAGATCGTCGATGTTGAGTACGACGTTCCGGCACCCGAGGATGGCGAAGAGCCGGAAACCATGACATCGAGTCCCATCCCCGTCGACATGGTGCTCGAATTGCCGGCCGGGAAGGCGAGCGAGCTCGGCATTGTTTCGGGCATGAAGCTCGAGGTTTTGCTTGACGAGTAACGGCCGGCCTGGTAAACTCCGGCCACTCATCTTAAGACTTGCGTAAGGCAAAAAGTCCTCGGAAATGGGGCGCCTGGGCAGTCAATCGCGTATGTACGCAGTTATTTCTACGGGCGGGAAGCAATATCTCGTCCACGAAGGCCAAAAGCTGAAAATCGAAAAATTGGAGCTTGCGGAGGGCGAAACCGTCACATTCGAGCCGATGCTCGTTGCTGACGATGCCGGAGAATCGGTCACGGTTGGTACGCCGATCATTGCCGGGGCAATGGTAACCGCCAAGGTCGTCGCCCACGGCCGCGCCGACAAAATTTCCGTTATCAAATTCAAGCCCAAGGTGCGGTACCGCCGTAACGTCGGCCACCGTCAGCCATTTACCGAGATTCTAATCGAATCGATCGTCTAAGTCTGGAAAACCGCTCGTTGGGGCGGTTTTTGGTTGGTATGGACAAACGGCGGTTTTTCTGATGAAATAGCTGCACCATTTTCGGGTCAGCCGGGACAACCGGGGACACAACAACCGAGGTGGCGAGGTAGACGATGCGGGTCATTTACCGGCTCAATAGCGATTTCGTCGATGGTCTCGCGGACTTGTTTGAGGCTCGCGCGTCGATCATGCGCGATGCCGCCGGCCAGACTGACGGCCGTCCGGCCGATGCGGCTCGGGTCGTTTGGGAAGATGCGGTGACGATGTTCTGGCTCAATCACGAGTACCTCTCCAAGTTCGATCGCCGTGAATGGCGGCTCGATCTTGGCAAGATGGACACGCTCGCCATCATCATCGATAATCCCGGCATCGACGTGAGGGCCGGGTCGATCAAGGTCGACTGGCGGCTTGACGGCTGGGAGGAAGCCGTGTTCGAAGCCCGACAGGACGTGCTCGCGCGGCTCGTGTGGGAGATCGAGCTCGCGGACATCGAGTTCGAACGCAAGTCCGATGAGCCCGATGCTCGCGGCTACTACCGCGATATCGTTGAGCACGTGGGGGACCGCACCTTCGCGATCGCGATGCACGGCATGGTTGTGCTCAAGGACGGCCGGTATCGCCTTGCCGCAGAGGCGAAAGCTGTCACCAACAGCGCGGTGATCCTGCAGACGATGTCGACGTTCGTGTTTGCGATCATGAATGGCGAGCTCAAGCCCGTGTCCCGGGAGTTCACGTTGCCCGCCGTGTAGTACCAAAACGTGCCGCCCCAGGCCCTCGCGCCTTGGGCGGCATTATCTTTGCGGATTGACAAAACGTTGGGAATATGAGACGCTTTCTTTCGTTATTCGTCCCGAGTATCGCGAGTGCGCTTTCCCTTGGCTGGTAGGGAGGCGATCATCGACGGTTGTGTCCGCAAGGGCAATACCGACG
>CAYZRQ010000077.1:0-3662 GCA_964480895.1 uncultured Gammaproteobacteria bacterium
AAAGCATGTTCTCGGCTTTGGCGTGTTCGGCCGCCGTTCCCGCCTGCATGGCTTGCGAGCGCGCTTTGGTAACGCTTTCGAGCACGCCCGACTCATGCTTGGCGTAGCCCTTCACCGTGTTGACGATGTTTGGGATAAGGTCGTAGCGGCGTTTGAGCTGTACCTCGATGTCCGACCACGATTCGTCGACGCGGTTGCGCGAAGTGATAAGCGAGTTGAAGATGAAGACGAGCCAAAGACCGGCAACGACGAGTATCCCAATGATGATGAAGATCGGTTCCATAGTTGATGCGGCTCGAGTTGCCGCAGAAGGTGACTCTTGTTATCGTTATGTTACGATTTTTTTCGTCAGCCGTCAAAACGAAAATTTCGCTAACTATGACAAATCCGGTTTCGATTCGCGGAAAAAAACTCATTGTTTTCGATCTTGACGGCACGCTCACGGAAAGTAAATCGCCGATGGACGCCGAAATGGCCAATCTTTTGGCCAAACTTCTCGATTCTGTCATGATCGCGATTGTCTCGGGAGGCGCGTTCGAGCAGTTCGAACGCCAGCTGCCGGCGTTTCATGTCAGCAACGCGCAATTGCAGCGGCTCTTCTTCTTCCCGACGACCGGCACGCGATTTTATCGCTATGCCGACGGCTGGCGGCAGGTGTATGCCGACGAAATGACGCCAGCGGAACGCGCAACGATCAGGGAAGCGTTCGCTAAGGTGTTCGTGGAGATCGGCTACACGCATCCGGCGACGCTCTATGGCGAGGTCGTCGAAGACCGCGGAACGCAGGTCACATTTTCCGCGCTTGGCCAGCAGGCGCCACTCGAACTCAAGAAACAGTGGAAGGCGACGCAGGATCGTCGGCCGGAGATCGCGGCGGCGCTCGCGAAATATCTGCCGGAATTTGAGATTAAAATCCCTGGCGTAACGTCGATCGACGTGACGCGCAAAGGTATCGACAAAGCGTACGGCATTCGCAAAATCGAGGAGATGCTCCACGTCCGTGTGCCGGAGATGGTTTTTGTCGGCGACGCGCTTTACGAAGGCGGCAACGACAACGCCGTCCTCAAAACCGGCATCGACGCCGTTGCGGTTACGGGCCCGTCGGATACCAAAGCCTTGCTTACCGAATGGCTTAACGCCTTGTCGCACGTATGAACCCCATTGTCTCGGAAGCCAAGCGTTTCGTCTTTCAATCGTACGACTTCAATCGCGACACCGGCGAAGCGCGGTTCGTCTACGCCATCGACGACGAGGAATTCGTCGAGCGCGTTACCTTCCCGCTCGCCCTGCAAGCCAATGAGGTCGCTCTCGACCGCGCGCTGTTCGCGCTGCATCTCATTGGTGGCGTGAGTTATTACAAGGCGAAGCTGCCGGCCGAGATCGTGGTTTTGTCGGGAACATTGACGAGGGACGAGGCTGCATTTTGGAACAAGCTCTACACGCTCGGCCTTGGTGAATTTTTTTTCCGCAACAACCTTGATTTTCGAGATCACATTCGTTTTCCGTTTGACGAAAATGCCGAGCGCCGTACGCTCAACGTTGAAGCATCGGGCGCGTTCGTGCCTATTGGCGGCGGAAAGGATTCGCTTGTCGCTGTCGAGATGCTCACAGCAGCGGGTATTCCGTTAGACCTTGTCATGCTTGGCCGTCATGCGCGTATTCGTGAAGTTGCGGCTGACGTGGGGAAGGCGCCGCTCGTCATCGCCCGCGAACTCGATCCGAAGCTCTTCGAACTCAATAAACACGGCGCATGGAACGGCCACGTGCCGATCACGGCGTACGTGGCGTTCGCGAGCGTCGTGCTCGCGCTGCTTCACGGCAAGCGCGACATCATTTTTGCGAACGAGCGCAGCGCCAACATGCCGAACGCGATCGTCGACGGCGTTCCCATCAACCACCAGTACAGCAAAAGCCTCGAGGCCGAGCGCGACATCCAGAGCTACGTCGCCGCGTCGATCGCGCCGAGCGTGCGCGTGTTCAGTTTGCTGCGGCCGCTGTCCGAACTCGACATCGCGCGCCGGTTTGCGGCCGCGGGGAAGTACTTCACGACGTTTTCAAGCTGCAACCGAAACTTTTCCCAGTCCGGAGCGCCGACCGTAACGCGCTGGTGCGGCACGTGTCCGAAATGCGCATTCGTATTCATCATCTTGGCGTCGTTTATTCCTCGTCGAAAAATGGTCGAGATGTTTGGCGAAGACCTTCTCATGAACGAGGAGCTTCTCCAGCTGTACAAAGATTTGCTTGGTTGCGGAACGATGAAGCCGTTTGAATGCGTGGCCGACGCCGACGAAGTGATTGCCGCGTTTGCGCTTGTCGAAGGTCGCGGCGAGTACGACGATTCGCCGATCGTCGCCTGGTTTGCGCAGAACGTTCTTGCCGAGCGCAAAGACATCGATGCGCTCATCAGCGCCGCGCTCACGCCGTCGTCCGAGCACGCGGCTCCGGAGGAGTATGCTCGTATTGTCTATGCGGCTCGCTGATCTCGCCAACAAAACCGTCATCATTCTCGGCTACGGCCGCGAGGGCGCGGCGACGCATGAAGCGTTGCGAGCGCACGCGCCGACGGCGCGGCTTGTGGTTACCGACGAAAAGCGGCAGAGCAATGTGCCGGCGTTTCACGGGATTGAAGATGCTATCGGACTCGTCACGTCCGAGACCATCGTCATTAAAAGCCCGGGCATTCCGTGGCATCGTCCCGTTGTCGAAGAAATGCTCGAGCGCGGTGCGCGATTCACCTCGTCGACGAATATCTTCATGGCCGAACGCAAAGGACGCGGTGCGATCATCGGCGTCACAGGAACGAAGGGAAAAAGTACGACTGCCTCGCTGCTCGCGCATGTGCTCCGTACGGCCGGCATGAAAACCGCGCTCGTGGGTAACATCGGCGAGAGCGCGATCGCGCACCTCGACGATGATGATGACACGGTGTTCGTCATGGAGATGTCAAGCTACCAGCTTACCGATCTCGTTGTCGGTCCCGACATCGCCGTCGTGCTCAATCTCTATGAGGAACACATGGATTGGCACGGCGACGTGGCAAATTACCACACCGCAAAAATGCGCATCGCCGACGTACAAACCGAGCACGACGTGCTCGTGTACAACGAACGGTTTCCGCAACTTGTCGACCTTGCAAAGCACGCAAAATCGCGAGTGGTGCCGTTCGCGTTGGCGGCTGACGCCGTGCTCGACGCGCTCGCGCTGCGCGGCGAACACAATCGCGAAAATGCGAGCGCCGTGATGGCGGTGTGCGCACTTCTCAATATCGGCGGCCACGACATCGCGGATGCGTTCGCATCGTTCCGCCCGCTGCCGCATCGGTTGGAGGATGTGGGGACGAAGCGCGGCATTCTTTTTGTCAACGATTCAATTTCAACAACGCCTCAATCTGCGCTTGCGGCGATCGACGTGTTTACTGACCGTCTCGGCACGATCATTTTGGGCGGACAAGATCGCGGCTACGACTTTGCGCAACTCGCTAAGCGTGTCGTCGATCTCGACGTAACGGTGTATCTCATGCCGGGCGGCGAGCGCATCATGCAGGCAATTGAGGCCTTGGGCGGCACCGCGACGCGTGTGCACGATCTTGACGAAGCTGTGCGTCTCGCCGCGTCCTCGCTTGCGTCCGGCCAGGTGTGTTTGCTTTCGCCAGCATCGCCGAG
>CAYZRQ010000078.1:0-3657 GCA_964480895.1 uncultured Gammaproteobacteria bacterium
TTGAGATTGTTAGCAATGGTGGACATATTCAGTTTATTGTTCGCACGATGGATAAATTCCGCGATCTTGTTGAGGCGGCGATTTACGCGCAGTACCCGGAGGCGCAAATTCTCGAAGTTGACGACTACACGTCGGCGTTGCCGCTTGATTATCCCAACGACGAGTACGATGCGTTTGGCAGTGAAATGGTACTTGCCAACCCGCAATATCTGCCGATTCGCACATACGAGGAATTCGAGCATCAGGGCGAAAAAGATTTACGATTTAAAGATCCATTGCTCCCCATTCTCGAGCTCATGGGAAAAATTCAACCCGGCGAGCATTTTTGGATTCAAATTATCATCAAGCCGCCCGAGAACAGCGACTGGGTGAAGGAGGGCATGGCATACCTGAACACGGCGATGGGCAAAGAAGAAAAACACAAGCCGAGCTTCATGAGCGAACTCACTGGTGCGGCGCTGTGGCTTCCCAAGGGCGTTGTGAGCCAATTGACCGGATTCGGGGGTAATGCCGCCGCGCACGAGGAACAAAAAAAGGACGACTTCCGTATGTTTCGGCTGACGCCGCAAGAGCGATTGCAGCTTGACGGTGTCGCGGAAAAAATCGCGAAAACCGGATGGCTGACGAAAATCCGTTGGGTCTACGGCGCGAAAAAGGCTCGATTCCGCAAGGGACTCATCGCATCGGGTACGAAGGGTATTTTTGCGACCTTTACGCATCAGTATCTCAACGGGTTGAGCCTTCACGGACCGGCAACGCCGAAAGACGACTATTTCTGGCAAGCATGGTCGATGCCGAAGAAACAGCGCATCATCGTCGATCGGTATCGCGGCAGGAAAAACGACGGCGCGCCCTTGTACATCATGAACGTGGCCGAGCTTGCTACGCTGTTTCACTTCCCGGCAGCCGAAGCGCGTACGCCGGTGCTTACGAAGCTCGGCGCGCGTCGTTCGGAGGCGCCGTCGGCGCTCGCGTATGCGGGCGAGACCGAGCCGGAATTCGCAGACTGGAAAATCACGCAAGCAGAAGACCAGGCAGCCGAGGCGACCGCTCTGCTTGCACAGCCCACGCGTTTCGCGGTGCCAACCCCATCCGCGCCAACCAGCGGCGAGCCGCCGATCGCTGGCGTGCCCGCACCGTTGCCGCCGGGACTCGAGGATGCTGCCGCGCCAGGCGACATCGGAGGCGCACCGCCGAATCTTCCCGTGTAGTCGTCCGTTCTCGTTACAAACGTTCGACGTTATGACATTCGACGTTCGACCTCTATGCCAAGCCGCTACCCGCACGACCACGAAAACGACGTCATCTACTTTGGCCGTACGAACTTCCGCAACGAACTGCGGAAGTTTGGCGTCAAAACCGATGACCGCCGCCGCCACATGTACGTCATCGGGAAAACCGGCATGGGCAAGACGACGCTCCTTGAGAACATGATCCTTGCGGACATCTACGCCGGTCACGGCTGCTGCTACATCGACCCGCACGGCGATACGGCGGAGAAACTCATCGACTACATTCCATCGTGGCGCATTAACGATGTCGTTTACTTTAATCCTGCCGACACGCAATTTCCGATCGCGTTCAACGTACTCGAGAAGGATCACGCCGCAACACTTGTCGACGACTACAACACCAAGGTCATGTCGGGTTTGCTCGCGATCTTCAAAAAAGTTTGGGAGAATGTCTGGTCGGCGCGCATGGAGTACATTCTCCAAAATACCATTCTCGCATTGCTCGACACGCCGGGAACAACACTCCTTGGCGTCAACCGCATGCTTTCCGACAAAGAATATCGCACAACGATCGTCAAAAATATTAAAGACCCCGTTGTTCAGCAGTTTTGGATTAAGGAGTTTGCACAGTACGACATGAAATTCGCGACGGAAGCCGTGGCGCCGATCCAGAACAAGATCGGCCAATTTTTGACGTCGACGATTATGCGCAACATTGTCGCGCAGTCGGACTCGTCAATCAACATCCGTTCGGTCATGGACGACCAGCGAATTTTTATCATCAACCTCTCGAAGGGCAGGATTGGTGAAGACGCCATGCGTATTTTGGGCGGCATGCTCATTACCAAAATCCAGATGGCGGCCATGGAGCGTATCGACATAGCTGAAGACGAGCGTAATGATTTTTATCTTTATGTGGACGAATTCCAAAATTTCGCCGTGGAGTCGTTCGCGCATATTCTCTCCGAAGCGCGTAAGTACCGATTGAATCTCATCATGGCGCATCAATACATCACGCAGCTCACCGAGCCGGTGCGCGACGCGGTGTTCGGCAACGTCGGAACGATCATCTCGTTCCGCGTGGGTTCGCCCGATGCGGTGTTCATGGAGAACGAATTCATGCCGCGCTTCACGCCCGAGGATCTTATCAATCTCGGTAAGACGCAAATCTATCTGAAGCTCATGATTGAAGGCGTAACAAGCCAGCCGTTTTCGGCAGTCACGCTTCCGCCTATTGCGCATCGTACGGGCTCCGGCCAGAAGGTTATTGAGCAATCACGTGAACGCTATTCGGGAAATCGGCAGACGATCGAAGAACATATCGCGGTGTGGAGCGGATTCGATCCGAATATCGACGTTGACGTTGAACTCGCGAAAGTAAAGACGGCAAAGGCCGAGGCGAAGAAGGCGCGATTCTCGCACGAGTACGTTTGTGCGCGTTGCAATAAATCGTTCTCAATTCCTGTTGAGCTTGATCGTTCGCGGCCGATTTACTGCGAGGAGTGCAAACCGATCGTAACGGCGGAGCGTGAAGCCGCGCGCAAGAAGCCGGGCAAGCAGTACGCGCCGGCTGTGCCAAGCACGCCGCAAGCGCCAAAGCTCACCGAAGGCGAGGCGGTGGTGAAACCGATTGCTCCCTCGGCCCCGCTTTCAGCGCTTGCACCCATGCGTTCGGCGAGCATGGTTGAGGCACCGAAAGCATTGAACATGATTGAATCACCAAAAGTACCGAGTCATATTGCGACACCGACCGTCGCGCTCACGGGCGAACATAAAAAACGCAAGCGCCGTCGCAAAAAGAACGGACAGCCGCGCGAGTTGCTCGCGCCGGAAGGCGCATCGCCGCCGCACAGTGGCGCCGCGCTTGCAACGCGCGCGGGCACCGTGCCCACACCGCCGGCGCCGAGCGAGACGATCAGCTTTGACACAAATAGCCGCATATGACGATCGTCCAGGCGGCGGTGCTCGGTGTTGTGCAGGGGCTTACCGAGTTCCTCCCGATTTCGAGTTCAGGTCATCTCATTTTGTTTCCCGAGATTTTTGGTTGGGATGCACAAGGTATGACGTTCGACGTTGTCGTGCACGTTGCCACGCTGTGTGCGATCGTTGTTGCACTGTGGGGCGATATTGTCGACCTCATCCGTCGTCTTGCGAAGGGCGACGCGGCGGCGCGTCGACTGGTGTTGCTTGTTGCGGCCGCAACCGTGCCGGCGGTCATGGCTGGCGGCCTGTTCGGATCGTGGTTCACGTCAACACGTAGCGTTGTCGTCGTGGCATTCATGCTTATCGCGTGGGGCGTAATCCTCGCCGTTGCCGATCGTGTAGCCGAGCGCATTGCAACGCGAAAAACGCTTTACGGCGTGACGTGGACGCAAGCTGTTCTTGTCGGCATTTTTCAAGTCTTTGCGCTTGTGCCGGGCACGTC
>CAYZRQ010000079.1:0-3638 GCA_964480895.1 uncultured Gammaproteobacteria bacterium
CGACTCTGAGATTAATGTTCACTATGAGACCCCTGGGAGACTACCAGGTTGATAGGCGGTAGGGATAAGCGTGGTAACACGTGCAGCCGAGCCGTACTAATAGGTCCAGCTCTCCATTCACTGATTGTTGATGACAAAATCATCCACAATAAGTTCGGGTTTATTTGAAAAGTCGATATAAAAGACGCTTTGTCTTGGTGGCACTTCCAGCTGGGTCACACCCGTTCCCATCCCGAACACGGTCGTTAAGCCAGTCTGGGCCGATGGTAGTCAGGTTTGGCGAGAGTAGGTCGCCGCCAGGACAGAACGCCTTTTCCAAAAACGAGCCTCACGGCTCGATTTTTGTTACCCTGTAGGTCATGTCGATCTGCAGAGACATCACTCGCGAGCTTCGTTCGTACGCCAACCCCGAGCGTGCCAAGGTTTTACGGCGATTTTTTAAGACGGCACCGGGGGAATATGCCGCAGGTGATGTTTTTCTTGGCATTAACGTGCCAATAATACGTTCAATCGCGAAAAAGTATCGCAGCGCATTGTGCCAGGACGACATCGAGTCGCTTCTCCACTCGAAATATCATGAGGAGCGTCTCCTTGCACTGCTGTTGATGATCGAAAGGTACGCCGATGACCCGAAGAAGATCGTTACGATGTATCTTCGGAATATCAAAGTCAGCGTCAACAACTGGGATCTTGTTGATATTTCGGCCCACAAAATCGTTGGCCGCTATTTTGAAGATAAGCCCAAAGATAAACTCGCAAAACTTGCAGTTTCCAAGTCACTTTGGGAGCGTCGGGTTGCAATGGTCGCGACGTATTGGCACATCCGAAAAGGAGATTGCCAAGCCGCACTCGATATCGCCGAGATTCTCGTCAACGATGAGCACGACCTTATTCAAAAGGCGGTCGGCTGGATGTTGCGCGAAGTAGGGAACCGATGTCCAATCAAGGCGGAACGCGAGTTTTTGGATCGGCACGCGCAAACCATGCCGCGCACCATGCTTCGGTACGCCATTGAGAAGTTTTCGCCTAGGGTTCGTCAGTATTATCTCCATTTGAAGAAAATATGAGCAACACGCGTGTCATCATTTTAGCTGCAGGGAAGGGAACGCGCATGAAAAGCGACATTCCGAAGCCGCTTATTCCTGTGGCCGGAAAGCCCATGGTCGAGCATCTGCTTGAAAGCGTCCGCGCAAGCGGCGTTGACGCACATCCGATCGTCGTTATTGGTATGTGGAGCGAGGCGGCATTTCGTGCGCAGCTTGGTGATACGGTTGATTACGCGATACAAAATGAGCAGCTCGGCACGGGTCACGCCGTGGCCTGCGCAAAAGTATCGGCCGGAAGCGCCGATCGCATCATCGTCCTCTACGGCGACCATCCGTTCGTCCGTCCGGAGGTCATCAAGGGTATTGCCGACATGCATGAGGCGTTTTCTGATTCCATTGTCATGCTCACGGCCATTGTTCCTGACTTTACCGGCGAGCACGAGCACTTTATCAAGTGGGGAAGGATCCTTCGCGATGATGACGGCGAAGTCATCGGCATCCGTGAGGCGAAAGAATGTATTCCCGAGGAGCTCGACATCACTGAGATCAATCCGGGGATATACTCCTTCCCGGCCGCGTGGGCGTGGTCGCATTTGGATAAACTCAAAAACGAAAACGCGAGTAGCGAATATTATTTGACGGATCTCATCGCTATGGCGGTTGCCGAAGGGAAGGAAATCGCCACAGCCTCGGCCGATCCTTTTGACGTTATTGGCATCAACTCGCCCGAAGAACTCGCGCGAGCCGAGCGGGTGTTTCGTCAAAACAAGACGTAATCCTTGTCAGGAAAATGCTTGACATCACGAGTTAGCTTGGGTAAGCTCCCGGCCATGGATGGGTACGAAGCATTACTTGCTGCCCTTGGACTCACGCCGAAAGAGGCGCGTGTATATCTTTCGCTCCTCAAAGAGGGGCCGTCGTCGGTTCGTCAACTCGCAGCAGCCACTGGCATCAATCGCGGCACGGTCTACGACGTGCTAGAAGAGCTCCAAGCCCACGGCTTGGCGCGTTTTTATAATGCGGAAACCCGCCAGTACTTTGTCGCGGCGGAACCCAAGCATCTCGAGACGATCGCGCGAGAAAAGGCCGAAGCGTTGCGGCGCGCCGGCGAGGAGCTTGCGGCCGTTGTTCCCCAGCTTGAGGCGATTTACAACGACGGCGATCGCGCGCCGGTCGCGAGGATGTTCGAGGGTCCCGAGGGCGTGCGGGCCATTCTTGAAGACGTGCTCGCGTCGATGTGCGACCTTCCCGACGCCGAGCGCGAGTACTACGTTTACTCGTCAAGCGCCGTACGCGACGCCGGACTTTACGCGTCGTTCCCCGACTACACCAAACAACGCATCGCCGCGGGGATTCGTCTCAAAAATATTTCGTTTGGTTCTGGCGGAGGCACATCCGGGCTCGACGAGCGCAAATGGATCAAGGCCGCGGCGGGCGCGCCAACGTACATTCTTGCCTACGCCGGCAAGGTCGCCGATATCGTGCTCGACGCTCGCGGTGAGTTCGCGGGATTCGTCATCGAGAACCGTGCGGCGTACGAAACGCAAAAAATGCTGTTCCTCGAGCTGTGGGATCGTATTCCTGCATAAGTTTGGCCATCATTTGGTCGTATGGACATCTTCGTAACAACCCGAGCGCTCGCCGATCGAGCCTCCGCGTCGGCCAACGATTTCGCGGATGACGTAAAAAAACTCTGGCGTGCCTCACGCGTTGTGTGTTTGGGCATTGTTGGCGTTGGTGTACTGCGTGCCGTCGGTCCCGCGCTTGTGTTGCAGACGCTCGGCAAATTTGTGAACGCCGCCATCGGTGCGCGCGGCGTCGGCGTCGTAACGGGGGAGGTACACGGATACTTTTGGACGATGCTTGCGTTTATCGTTGTCACTTTTGCGTCATTTGTCGCGGCGCGGAAGTTTACCGGACTTGCCGAATCGATTATCCGTCGCCTTGTGGCCGTGCTCGAGCCGCTGTCGCTTCTCGCTATCGCGTGGCCGATGCTCGAAGGCGCGTTGTCATGGGTGTTGATCCTTTTTCTCATCCGCATTCCCGTCAAACGCCCCGTACCCGTAGCAGTCCTCTCTGCGGGTATTTGCATTGTGTCGCTTCTCACCGTTGGTGATGTCCTTGCCTTCACCGCCGCGCGCACGATGACGATTGGTTCGATGCTCACTGTGGGCGGTGCAAGTCTTCTCTTTGGTCTTTCCGTTGCCGCTCGGCCGTACATGTCGAAATTGTTGACGTAATATGCGCATCATCACTGATTGGCATTTGCACTCGCGATTTTCCCGCGCGTGTTCACAAGACTTGACGCTTGAGAATAATGCGCTGTGGTGCGAGAAGAAGGGCGTGAATGTGCTTGGCACAGCGGATTTTACGCACCCTCTGTGGTTCGCGGAGCTTGAAGAAAAACTTGAGGAGACAGAACAGGGTCTGTATCGCCTCAAGTCCGGCGCGCATCCAAATATGCGCTACATGCTGACGGCGGAGCTTGCGCAGATCTATCGCCGCGGCGACAAGGTGCGACGCATCCATAACATCGTGCTCGCGCCATCGCTCGATGCGGTACGGAAAATCAACGCGTGGCTTGACGATAAG
>CAYZRQ010000080.1:0-3353 GCA_964480895.1 uncultured Gammaproteobacteria bacterium
AATTGTTCTTCCCCGCCCTCGCTTTCGGGCGTTTTCTTTGGACGAGCCCCTTGCTCGGCTGCTCCCGCGGATCGGTCGGGAACGGGCGCCACAGCGGGCATGACTTCAATCGGCGGCACGCCGAGCGGTTCGTTCCACAGGTCGCGCAACGCTCCGCGCTCGAGCTCCTCGGGGTCAAAGTCAGCCTCGTCGAGATCGACGTCAGGGAGTACCGGCTCCTCGTTCTCGGCGAACGGCATGCCGTCCACGACGTCAACCAAGCCGTAGGCGCCGTCAACGAGTGCCTCGTACTCGTCAAGCGGCAAAATTACGACGGGTTCGCGTCCTTCGACGTCAGTGACGATCAGACGGTCGCCGGTCTTGCGCGAAAGCCGGAGAAGCCGCGAAAACTGCTCGTTGTGCATACGGCGGCCATATTAGGCGGTGACGAAAAGAAAGTCAAAAGACAAAGCGCGCCCCGAGGGTCGGGGCGCGAGAGCCGGCGCTAGAGCAAGCCGGCGAGGAACAGGAGGCCGATACAGAACGCGTGGAGCATCTGGTCCTGCCAGATCGTCTTCACCCATTCGCGGCCCTTGCAGTAGTCGACGATGAAGTGCAGCACGGCGTTGAGGACGAGGCCCATAAGCGTCACCGACACGTCGGGAAACACTGCAAGCACGACGAACGGCGTCGAGTACGTGAACACGTGGTACGCCAGCACTTCGAGATTCTTCCGCTTCTCCATCGCCATCCAGGCGCTCTGGAAGGCGAAGTCGCCCACGAAGTGCGCGGCGAACAGGAGCAGGACGTGAAGCTCGGTCCCGGAGAGTTGGGTCATGGACACCTCCCGCACAACGAGCATGCCGCACGATCGTACTACCATCGAGGCGGCGTGACGGAAAAAACGACAACACTTTCCCTTTTCGTCCGACGCATTTAGGATGATGGTGTATGCGTATGGAATATCCCAAAGGCTTACGTGCGGCGCTTCTCGCGTTTGGTTTTGACGAGAAAGAGGCGACGCTCTATCTCGCAGGACTTGAGATCGGCAGCGGCGGCGTGCTCGAGCTTGCGCGGCGCACGGGACTTGCGCGAACAACGATTTATCCCATCGTCGAACAGCTTCGCCGGCGCGGATTTTTCCGTCGCAAAACCATCAAGGGCCATCCGCACTATGTTGCCGAGCCTCCGCACGCGCTGCTTGAGCGATTCGAGGAACGACAACGGGCGTTCGCGGAAATCCTTCCCGACCTTCAGATGCTTCACGCGAGCGCGCGCGATGCCGTCGGCGTGACGGTATACGAAGGCAGCGAAGGATTCAAGCAGTTCTGGCGTAACGTCATCGCCTCGGGCGTTCGCGAATATTGTTTGCTGACGAGCGGCAAAAATATGCTCGAGTACGTGCATCAGCCATATCTCGTTGACCGCATTATCGGCAATCGCGTAAAGGCTGGTATCAAAAGCCGTCAACTGCTCCCCGATACGCCGCGCTCACGCGAAATCGTCGCCGAAGACCCGGGGCAGCTGCGCGAATCGCGTTTTCTTCCGCCGGCCGTTCCTCTACCGGCAACGATGCTTATTTACGGCAATGATGTTGCGTTCGTCACAACGCGAAAAGAAAACGCGGTGATTATGGTGACGAGCGGCGACGTCGCGGTCACGCTACGCACAACGTTCGAAATGCTGTGGTCCGTTGCAAAACTTCCCGAAAGTAATAACGCGCCCGGCCGGTTGGCGGAGCGCGTTACGTAGATGACGTCAACGAGATGATGTTCGCTATGCCTCTTGCCGCTCTTCACTCCAAGCGGTGCCGTGCGGCACGAGGTCGTGGATGAAACGCGCGAGTTGCTCATCGTCGATCGCGACGCGCAGATGAAGCGGCTCCCACTCGCCCGAATAGCCGCCGATCGGTACGAGGATGAGCTTGTGCCGCAATTCGGGCGGGACGCTTCCCGCGAACGTCATGAGCTCGCGGCGCATGATGGCCGTGTCGCGGCTGTCGTCGAAGATGACGATGGCGACGGCGCGTTCCATGTGGTCGACGAGTCCCGCGCAGCCGATACCCCGGTTGCCCATGACCCTGAACACGTTCGAGCGAACGCCGTCTTCATGAACGTCGGGAACGGTGAAATGAAGCGCTGCGGCGTGCTGCACGAGAAGAACGCACAAATCCGGCATGGGACCTCCGCCTGAAAAGGCGAAAAAATCGTAGCAGGCTTTGGTGGTTTTGTCCATAACGATGGCTATCGTTATACTTGAGCCCTATGGCGAAACATCTCACGCACGAAATCGATCCGCATTTTGAGCCGCCGCGCCAAGAAATTGGCAGTGCGGAAACACTGCTCGAACGGGCGGGAAAAATCGACAAACTTTTGAATGGGCTTATTGAATATATCCTGAATACCGAAGAGAGCCTTACCGAGTTAAGAGACGCCATGAATGCGCTCCCACAAGACGGAACCGACGAAGACCGCGAAGCATTACGGAGTTTTGAGCAGATCCTCGAAGGAAAACGCCGAGCGCTTCAAGCGGAATACAATCGCTTAGAGCAGGAAATGGTCGACGCTCAAGCGCACGCAACCGAACTCTACAACTATAGCCCGCCCGGTGGCGTCATGCCACAGGCCTAAACCAAAACTGGGCCGATCGGCCCAGTTTTGGTTTTGTTGTTCTTTAGGTCCCCTTAAGGCCGAGACATAGTGCGAAGCGAGTCCGCTGAGGACAGCCGCAGGTTTCGCTGAAGCGAAACCGTAGCGGCGTTTCCGAACCGGATGCAGCGAAGCACTATGTCGAGGCGCTACTTCCCTTGCCGCTTCTCGATCACCGCCTTGGCAACGTTGTTCGGGACGTCCATATACTGCCCGAACTCCATGCTGTAGCTTGCGCGGCCCTGCGTCATCGAGCGGAGGCTCGTCGCATAACCAAACATTTCGGCAAGCGGGACGAGCGCCTTAACGAACTTCACGCTCCCACGATCGCCCATTTCCTGAATCTGCCCACGCTTTGCGTTCAAGTCGCCGACAACCGTGCCCATGAAATCCTCCGGCGTAACCACTTCAACTTTCATGACCGGCTCAAGCAGCACCGGTTGCGCCTTACGCACACCTTCTTGGAAGGCGAGCGAACCGGCCATTTTGAACGCAGCTTCGTTACTGTCGACGTCGTGATACGAGCCGTCGTACAACGTCGCCTTGATGTTGATGAGCGGGAATCCGGCGAGCACACCGCGATCCATGGCCTCGCGCGCACCCTTTTCGATCGCCGGAATGTACTCGCGCGGAACCGCGCCGCCTTTCACCTCGTCAAAGAACTCGAAGTTCTTCGCTTCAGGATCGGGGTTCGGTTCAATGCGCAGCCAGCAGTGACCGTACTGA
>CAYZRQ010000080.1:3363-3616 GCA_964480895.1 uncultured Gammaproteobacteria bacterium
GACTGCTTAATGTAACGACCTTCAGCCTCGGCAGACCCGCGAATCGTTTCGCGATACGCCACCTGCGGGCGTCCAACATTCGCCTCGACGTTGTATTCGCGTCGCATGCGGTCGACGATAATCTCGAGGTGGAGTTCTCCCATGCCCGAAATGATCGTCTGGAACGAATCAGGGTCGGTGTGGACGTGGAACGTCGGATCTTCTTCGGCAAGCTTCTGCAGCGCGACAGCCATTTTTTCCTGGTCGGCCTTGG
>CAYZRQ010000081.1:0-3573 GCA_964480895.1 uncultured Gammaproteobacteria bacterium
ATCGGCATCGCTACTTTTGGTCGTCGTCCTCGCGATATCGTTTATCTTCGTTGCCGAAGGCGTGTATGAAACCGATCTGCTGCGCGTGACGCTTACTGCGCTATCAGGCGGGATGAGCGATGGCGTGCCAAGCCGGTTCTTTATTCCGGGGTTTCTCGGTGGAATTATCGCGCTCGGCGCGCTTGCCGGTCTGGCCCCGCTTGGACGGATGACGTGGAGGCGAGTTGCACCCGACGATGCGGTGCTCGGCGGAATGTTTCGCGTGGTCATCGCGAGTGCGGCGATGTTCGGACTTTTGCGCCTTGGATACATGGGTGACGTCCTTTGGGGCACCGATGCGATCGGACCGATCTTTATTGCGCTTGGTTTGGTTACGGTTGCGCTTTCCGTGCTCTCGCTTCTGCGCGAACCTTCCGATGCAAGTTTTGTTGATGCGCTTCTCATGCTTGGCGCCGGTCTTACGATTGCAGCACTCGGCATCGGGCCGGCCGGCATTATTGCCGCGCTCATGTTCTTGGGGAGCCGCAGCGTCCTTGCGCCGCTTGGCATTATTGCACTGACGTTGGCGCGAGCGCGCTCGGGGCGCTCTATGGACGCGTTTGGACTTGCTGCCGTGGCTGTTCCGTTGTCGTCGGCATTTGTTGCATACGCGATTACCATCGGCTACGGCGTACAATTGCGGCTTATTACAACGCTCACACTCGGCATCCTTGTTGCCGCGGCAACCACGCTCGTGGTCATGCGCCGTGCCGGCGCCGATAGGCGCGTTGAAACGTGGCAGGGGATTGATCGTCTCGCTGCACTCTTTGTCGCGTTACAGGGTGCACTGCTCGTGGCTTTTCTCACGCCGCAATCGGTGCAGCTGGCGGTTGCCGTACTTGATCGTCTCGCAACGTCGCTCTAGGTTTTTTACGGTCTCTCATGATCGGGAAGGATTTTCGACAGGTGTACAAAAGATGAACTATGCTGCAGCCGACATCCCGTAGCGCTCGAGTCTTTCGCCTCGTGTGGGAAGTCCTTAGAGATCTGCACGACGCTGCCTATCAGCCAAGCTATATCATAGCCGGTTCGTACAAGGCGCTCATCGAAAGCGAGCGGCTTGCATCGGTACCGTCGCTTAAAAAGGAGATTCGGATTTTGGAGAGTCGCGGTATCATCAGACGCTCGGGAAAGCAGATCGCCGTTACGCGCGATGGTATAAATTTCGGCATTATTCGTTGCATGGTACAGCGATCGAGGCCATTACCGCGCGGCGTACAGTGTTATGTAACATTCGATATTCCAACATCGCAGAAATCGACGCGCGATAGGTTTCGATCGCTCCTGAAACAGCTTGGCTTCATACGCCTGCATCAAAGCGTTTGGGTTAGCGATAAGGATATCGCCGATCACCTCATGTATTTCGTTGTTGCAAATCGTCTTGGAAAGCGCGTAGCGATTATCGTCGGAGAGCGGGTAGGATTTTCGACAGGTGTACAGAAAGTGAACGGATGACCGAATCTCCATGAGAGATGGTCGCGTGCTAAACTACGGCTCCTATGTCCGATCTGCTCGAAGGTCTGAACGACGAACAGCTCGCCGCCGTCACGCACGGCAACGGCCCGCTCATGATTATCGCCGGTGCCGGAACCGGCAAAACCACGGTCATCACGAAGCGCATCGCGTGGCTCATCGAGACCGGCCGAGCAAAACCCGAGAACATCCTTGCGCTCACATTCACCGACAAAGCTGCGAACGAGATGGAGGAACGCGTCGACCGTTTGTTGCCGATCGGCTACGTCGACATGACCATCGCTACATTTCATGGTTTTTGCGAAAAAGTACTGCGCGAATTCGGCGTCGAGGCCGGACTGCCACAGGACTTCACGCTCGCGAACGACGTTGATTCGTGGCTCCTCATGCGCCGCAATCTGTCGCGCTTCAGTCTTGATTACTACAAGCCACGTGGCAACCCGACAAAATTCCTTAAAACATTGCTCACGCATTTTTCGCGAGCAAAAGACGAGGGCATCAGCCCCGAGGCGTACCGCAATCACGTGGCCACAATGATCGATAGCGCGTGCGGCGGTGCGCCTGAGGCGTTCGCAACAATGGTTGACGAGAAGAAGCTCGAGCTCGTGAAGTGGCGCGAGGTTGCCGAGGCCTATACGACGTATCAACAACTCCTTCTTGAAGCGGGAGCAATGGATTTCGGCGATCTGCTTGCGTACACCGTCGAACTGTTCAAACGCCGCCCGAATATACTCGCAAAACTCCGCGAGCGTTTTACGCACATTGTTGTTGACGAATTCCAGGACACGAATAGCGTGCAGTACGCGCTCGTCAAGATGCTTGCGGCGCCCACGAATAATGTCACCGTGGTCGGCGACGACGACCAGGCGATCTATAAATTCCGCGGCGCGGCACTCGCGAACATTCTCACCTTTCGCAGCGACTTTCCCGACGCGAAAAAAGTCGTGCTCACACGCAATTACCGCAGCGGCAGCGCCATCCTCGCTGCCGCGTACAAACTCATCGTCAACAATAATCCGCATCGGCTCGAGGCGACCGAAGGCTTAAGCAAGCAACTCGTCGCCCACGCGGCCGAGATCGGTTTCGTCCACCATATTCATGCCGCAACGCTCGACGATGAAGTGCAAGCAACGGTCGCGGCCATCGTCGATCTCCACGAGACGCAGGGTGCGGCATGGAGCGACACGGCGATTCTCGTGCGCGGTAATGACAGCGCCGATCCGTTTCTCGAAGCGCTCGCAAGCGCCGGCGTACCGTTTCGGTTCATGGCGCTTTCCGGTCTTTACACCAAGCCGATCATCCTTGATGCGCTTGCCTACATGCGCGTCGTAGATCTGCCGTTTTCGAGCCCGTCGATGTACCGCGTGTTGAGCCATCCGCGTCTTGGTATCAACCAGGCCGACCTCGCGGAACTCATGATGTACGCCAAGCGCAAGGGCCTTGCGCTGTGCGACGCGATGCAAAGCGCATCGATGGCGTTCGGCATCAGCATGGATGGCAAGCAGCGCATGCTCGACATACTTGCGACGATTTCGATCTTGCGCGAGCGAGCCAAGCGTATTCCCGTGACGGAACTCTTCGTCGACGTTCTCAAAAAAACGAAACTTCTCGACGACTGCCAAGTGCAAAGTGAGGCCGAACAGCAAGAGACGTTCCGCCGGCTCGACCGATTTCTTGCGCGACTCAAGCGGTTCGTGGCAAGCAATGACGACACGTCGCTCGGACGTTTTCTCGAAGAATTTGACGCCGAACGCGAGGCCGGCGAGGACGGCGGTTTGACGCAAGACCCCGAAGAAGGTCCGGACGTCGTCAATGTGATGACGGTACACGGCGCGAAGGGGCTGGAATTTCCATACGTGTTTGTCGTCAACCTTGTCGAACAGCGATTCCCGACGCAAGCGCGCGGCAGCGGCATCGACTTTCCGCCAGGACTTGTGCCAACGACGCCCGAGCTCGACGATCACGTGGCCGAAGAGCGCCGCCTATTTTACGTGGCGATTACGCGTGCAAAATCCGCACTCTATCTTATGTCCGCCGACGATTACGGCGGTGCACGCAAGA